>NZ_PNDH01000126.1:0-295 GCF_005887175.1 Pseudoalteromonas sp. S1612
GCGGATATTAAAGAGGCATGTACTCCTCACCCTTCGGCGCAGCTTTTTGATGTGCCGCTCCTTTATTGCATGCTAATGCTAATAGGGGTGGGCTTTGTGATGGTACATAGTGCGTCAATGCCGACGGCCGATAGGCTGTTACGCAACATTTATCATTGTACTATCCGCCACGGTATTTTTTTAGGGCTCTAGTTTGAGTTTATATTGCATAAGAAAACAAGTACCTAGGTCGTTGTGGAATAAAGCTAACCCCTACTTATTACTAATCGGCTTTGTGTTGTTATTGGTGGTGCTA
>NZ_PNDH01000127.1:0-257 GCF_005887175.1 Pseudoalteromonas sp. S1612
GTGTAATATTGGCTGCAACAATATCTGAAACCGGAATATCATTGTCGCGAAATTCCCAGGCTTTTTTGTAATCATCAAGACAAATAAATATGATAGGATTGCTGTATTATTTGGCATAATAAAAAGCGAAAGCGTGGTTAATATAGCGCCATATAAAAAGAAAGGACGGCGGCGGCCTAATTTACCCCAAGTTGTATCACTCGAATAACCAATAATTGGTTGCACAATTAAGCCGGTGAGTGTCCCGGCACCCCAGA
>NZ_PNDH01000128.1:0-310 GCF_005887175.1 Pseudoalteromonas sp. S1612
AAAATAGTATTTTTATTGAAAAACAATGCCCTTCTTGTCAAACATGGTTTTGTTTGAATAAAAAACTCACGATTATAAAAATTATTGGAATTTTTTTATTGTTAATAACCAGCCTATTAAATATATTCAATATTAAGAGTGAATACAGTACTGTTTTTTGGCATAATAATCGCAATCATTATTACTTTTTTTGCTAACCATGAAAATGTCAAATAATCAAAAAAAAAAAAAGAAGCAAAAAATAAAACACGCTAATATTAGTAATATTAGAATTATGTTGAACCTAATCGCCTTCTCTTTAGTCTTTTGG
>NZ_PNDH01000129.1:0-232 GCF_005887175.1 Pseudoalteromonas sp. S1612
TTGCACGTTCGCGTGGCGCTACCCCGCGTAAATCAGCAAGGCCTTGCTAGGTTACTAAAATATCAAGATCGTGCTCGGTAAGATCAACATGGCTTACCAGAGGCACACCACGTGAAATAGCGACCCCTGAGGCCATTGTTTTAGTTACATCAACCTCTACATGCGCAGTACGATGAACGTAGCCGGAACCCCCACGACCCGTCGTCTTTAGACACACACTCTCAGGGGGGCG
>NZ_PNDH01000130.1:0-341 GCF_005887175.1 Pseudoalteromonas sp. S1612
AGATGAATTTTCGAGTGATACTCTTTATCAACCTGAGAGTCATGATGAAGTTCAATATATTCAGCTAAGCCAGAATGATAGAGTACTAAGAAGTCTGGTGTATAGCTGTATACTTTTTATTCTATTGTCAATTCTATTTGCTCAGGCTGGGGGGCAAACAGCTTCACATAACGGGCACATTAAAGTTTAAAAGCCAGGATCAGATCCTGAAATGACTCGGGATTAAGTGCGCACTGATTTTTAGGGCAGTAAAATCGTAAAACAAATCGCACTATGAGAACGTTAGAGTTAGTCTTTTTAACGGTAATAATTTTAACTCCCAAAAATTAAATGTATTTACA
>NZ_PNDH01000131.1:0-207 GCF_005887175.1 Pseudoalteromonas sp. S1612
GATATAGAGTTTCCCACTAAGTTTATTATACAAAATAGGCTTTATAATATGCAGCCTTATTATTTATTACCTTATCTCGATAACTTAAAAATTAATTTATCAAGAAGGTTCAATAGCCTTCTACAATGAAGATTTCTTTTTTATAGGATACATCTTAAACCTAAACGCCATTTCAAAAACATAGCACGCAATAATAAAAATAAATAA
>NZ_PNDH01000132.1:0-357 GCF_005887175.1 Pseudoalteromonas sp. S1612
TAACGGATTTGTAGATTGGTACAACGATGAGCACTTGCACAGCGGTATTAAATTTGTCACGCCAAACCAGCGCCATTTAGGATTAGATAAACCGATACTAGCGAAACGTCATCGGGTAAATGAAATGGCGAAATTACAGAATCCAAGTCGTTGGTCAGGAAAGTCTAGAGATTGGACAATGATCAATGAAGTAAATTTGAATCCAGAGAAAAAAGAAGAAGTGCGGGCGGCATAAAATTTAACTTGATGCGACAACTAACTTGAAAAACTCCGCTCCAGATCAGTCATGAAGGTGCGAATCCATAAGCGGCCTGAGGTAGCTCCGCACTTTGAGCCGGGAGTGAAGCTCGCTGGGAT
>NZ_PNDH01000133.1:0-200 GCF_005887175.1 Pseudoalteromonas sp. S1612
TTTAGCTTACACCACCTGGTGTTATGTGAAAATGTGTCGCATATTTACCGTATATGAAATTGAAAATAACACTCACTGCAGCTATTAATGAGACTAAATTATGTGGTATTTAGCGTGGATTTTAGGTGGACGGCTTGCTGGTACCTTAGGCGTTATAATCGTGATGTGGTATGAATTGCATCAAAATAAAAATAGCATTG
>NZ_PNDH01000134.1:0-349 GCF_005887175.1 Pseudoalteromonas sp. S1612
GAGCCTTGCTATAGCCATGACTAATTTTAATGACATTTTCATCACTATCTCCATCATCAAAACCATATTCACCTGTCAGTGAATGACTCGGTGTATCAAGTGATTCAAAGGTAGTATCAACTTGCTCTATTTCACATGCTTGTCCGGAGACTAATGAAAATAAGCTTTCACAGCCAAACTCGAAGCATTGATCGAGAGTTCTACCAAGTTTGTGACGATTAAAATGTGATGCTTGAACCCCTTCACGAAATAAATGCTCAAGAGGCAAGTTAGTAAAAAATTGAGGGCTGAGTGATAAAGGTCGATTGGCAAAACCGAGTCCATTCATGATCATGCCTTTTACAGCTTC
>NZ_PNDH01000135.1:0-359 GCF_005887175.1 Pseudoalteromonas sp. S1612
CCCATCTTATTACGGAATGTAGTTACTGCGTAATGAAGTGGTAAAGATAGATATGCGACCCAAAACTTATACCTAGACATATAGAATCTTATCGAATGAAGATATACCAGTCATTGATCAGACCAATTTCAAAAATTTCGATTTAATTTAAACGCTTAATTATCTTTAATTTGATAAAATAACATCTCAACTTTGAGGTGTATATGAATCTAAAAATCAAACGGTTAGACCATCACGGTATTGTTTCAGGTGTTATAGAAGACTTAAAAATTGTCAGCCTTTTAGATCAATACTTACCTCAAGACGATAAACAAGAAATCACCCACGGTCAATCTTGAAAATGCTTTATGATGGATGGG
>NZ_PNDH01000014.1:0-60202 GCF_005887175.1 Pseudoalteromonas sp. S1612
GGTAATCTTGAGCTTCAATACAAATAGTAAAATACCCAAATCACCTCAAACTGCAGAATTCAGCGCTTCACAGGGGCTTAATATCAAGGCGATACTTTGCAGTAATGGTAGTCCCTTTCAAGAAGTAGCAACGATGAGAGTATGCCCCTGTGAAACGCCCACGGGTTGGCTTAAAAGCGATTTATACTGCGTTATTGATATTAATAATAGAACCACTATTATTTGCAATCAATGCCTTGCCTAAATCGCTTTTAATTCCAACTGAAACTCGCATTTTGAGGTGGTTTGGGTATACACTTGGCGCGATTTTAAATGATGTGGATTACCAACAATGCGCGTAGCTGATTTTAGCTTTGACTTACCTGATGAATTAATTGCTCGTTTTCCTAAAGCAGATAGAACGAGTAGCCGTTTATTGAGCCTAAACGGGCCAACTGGTGAGATTGAGCATAAAATATTTAGTGACATACTTGAGCTTGTAAACGAAAACGATTTACTGGTTTTTAATAATACCAAGGTTATACCTGCGCGTATGTTTGGTCAAAAAGAGTCTGGTGGTAAAGTTGAGGTACTCGTTGAACGTGTATTAGACGAGCACCGGGTTCTTGCGCACATTCGTGCTAGTAAATCGCCAAAACCGGGCAATGTACTCATTTTAGAGGGCAAAGCAAAAGCCATTATGGTGGCACGCCACGATACGTTATTTGAGCTTGAGTTTGACCGCAGTGAAAATGTGCTCGACATTTTAAATGATGTTGGCCATATGCCGCTTCCTCCTTACATTGATCGCCCAGATAATGAAGCGGACCGAGAGCGATACCAAACAGTATATGGCGAAAAGCCAGGCGCTGTTGCTGCACCTACGGCAGGTCTTCATTTTGACGATAAACTCATGGCTGCACTTAAAAATAAAGGCGTACAAATGGCCTTTGTTACCTTGCATGTTGGCGCAGGTACATTCCAGCCGGTTAGGGTAGAAAGTGTTGATGAGCACATCATGCACTCTGAATATATTGAAGTGCCGCAAGCTGTGGTGGATGCGGTTGCAAGCACTAAAGCCAAAGGCGGGCGTGTGATTGCGGTAGGTACAACTTCAGTTCGCTCACTAGAGTCGGCTGCAAAAATACATGGCGGCAAGCTAGATACTTACTTTGGCGATACCGATATCTTTATTTTTCCGGGTTATCAATTTAACGTTGTTGATGCCATGGTCACCAACTTCCATTTACCTGAATCAACCCTAATTATGCTGGTCAGTGCCTTTGCAGGGCAAGACAATATTATGGGTGCTTACAATACTGCGATTGAACAACAGTATCGCTTTTTTAGCTATGGCGATGCGATGTTTTTGACCCGTAAATAATTTACAGCGTTATCGGTTTTTATTTTACTCCTAAGCACAGTGAATTTATCACTGCTAATAGTAATAGGGTGGTAAAAAGGGTAGAATCGAGCGGTTAAATTATAGCTTGTTGGACTGTTTTTCCGACACAGAGGATATTATGAAATTTGAATTAGACTGCACCGATGGCAAAGCACGCCGCGGTCGCTTGATTTTTGACCGAGGTGTAATAGAAACACCAGCGTTTATGCCTGTAGGCACTTATGGCACGGTTAAAGGCATGACACCTGATGAAGTTAAAGCAACGGGTGCACAAATCTGTTTAGGCAATACATTTCACTTAATGTTGCGTCCAGGTACTGAAATCATCAAACAGCATGGTGATTTACACGATTTTATGAACTGGGACTTCCCAATTCTTACTGACTCAGGCGGTTTCCAAGTATTTAGCCTTGGCGCAATGCGTAAAATCACTGAAGAAGGCGTAATGTTCCAATCGCCAGTTAATGGTGATCAAATTATGATGTCGCCAGAGAAATCAATGGAAGTGCAGCGTGATCTTGGCTCAGATATCGTGATGATATTTGACGAATGTACGCCATATCCTGCCACTGAAAAAGAAGCCAAAGACTCTATGGAGCTTTCTCTTCGTTGGGCTAAGCGCTCAAAAGAAGGGCATGGCGACAACCCATCAGCATTGTTTGGTATTATTCAAGGCGGTATGTATCCTGAGCTTCGTGCACAATCACAAGCGGGCCTTGAAGAGATTGGTTTTGATGGCTATGCGCTTGGTGGTTTATCGGTTGGTGAACCTAAAAATGAAATGATTAATATTCTTGATCATTGTGCTTATAAAATGCCAGAAAACAAACCACGTTATTTGATGGGTGTAGGCAAGCCAGAAGACTTAGTTGAGTCGGTTCGTCGTGGTATTGATATGTTTGACTGTGTAATGCCAACGCGTAATGCACGTAATGGTCACTTATTTATTACAACGGGTACCATTAAAATCCGTAACGCAGTGCATAAAACAGATACTGGTCCACTTGATCCAGAGTGTGATTGCCATACCTGTAAAAATTATTCGCGCGCCTACTTGCATCATTTAGACAAATGTAACGAAATTTTGGGTGCACGACTAAACACTATCCATAACTTACGATACTATCAACGTGTTATGGAAGGTTTACGTAATGCTATTAGCGAAGGTCAACTAGAGACATTTGTCCACGATTTTTACGCTCGCCGAGGCCAAGAAGTGCCAGAGCTAGCTGATACAACAAATTAAAATTTAAAAATTAAAGAGGAAGTATTATGAGTTTATTTATTTCAAACGCGCATGCAAGCGCTGGTGCACCTGCAGCAGGCGGCGGTATGGAAATGCTAATTATGTTAGCGATTTTTGGTTTGGTTTTTTACTTTTTAATTTACCGCCCGCAAGCAAAGCGCGTAAAAGAGCATAAAAGCTTAATGAGCGCGATGGCAAAAGGCGATGAAGTGCTAACCCAAGGTGGTTTAGTGGGTAAAATCGTAAAAATTGCTGAAGATAAAGACTTCATCGTGATCTCATTAAATGAGCAAGCAGAAGTAACAGTACAAAAATCAGCAGTATCTGCTGTACTGCCTAAAGGCACAATGAAGTCGCTATAAAAATAATAAGGACGGCCCCGTGTTAAACAAGTTTCCAATTTGGAAGTATTTACTTGTTTTAGCTGTGTTAGCCATTGGCCTTTTATATGCTTCACCAAACTTGTATGGCCGCGATCCGGCCATACAAGTTTCTGGCGCTAAAGGCACCGATGTCGACCTCAGTGTTGTAGACAAAGTAAACGCAATCCTCAAAAAAGATAACGTCAGCGCTAAATCGACGAAACTCGAAGACGGGCAAATTCTTGTTCGTTTTAAAAATGTTGAAGACCAACTAAAAGCGCAAGACTTATTGCGTAACTCGCTAAGTAACGATTATATCTCAGCGATTAATATGGCACCGGCACAACCGGCTTGGTTAAAGTCGCTTGGCGGTAATCCTATGAAGTTAGGCCTAGATTTAAGTGGTGGTGTACATTTCACCATGGAAATCGATATGGTCACTGCGGTTGATAATCAGCTTGAGCAAATGGAGCAAGATTTTCGTAGCGACCTGCGCGAAGAAAAACTACGTTATCGTAGTGTGCGCCGTGTAGCAGGCTCAGAGCGTATGCGTGTAGAAATGCGTAACGAAGAAGACAAAGAAGCCGCAGAGCGCTTTTTAGAAAGCCGTTACCCATTAAACGTTTACATTGATGATAGCAGTAACGATAACGCATTCTTTGCCACTATGAGTGAGCTAAAGCTAAAGGAAATTCGTGACTATGCTATCAAGCAAAACGAAACGATTATTCGTAACCGTATCAACCAAATTGGCGTTGCAGAGCCAAACGTACAGCGCCAAGGTGCTGAACGTATTATTGTGCAATTACCAGGGATTCAAGATACCGCTCGCGCTAAAGAGATTTTAGGTGCTACGGCCACGCTTGAGTTTCGTGAAGTTGACGAAAATGCTGACATAAGCGCCGCTGCTCAAGGTCGTATCCCACCGGGTACTGAAATGATCATGAGCCGTGATGGTTATCCTGTGGTACTAAAAAAGCGCATCATTCTTGAAGGCAGCCATATTACTGGCGCGCAGTCAGGTGCAGATGAGTACCAGCGTCCACAAGTAAGCATTAAACTCGATAGTAAAGGTGGGGCAAAAATGAATGCCTTCACCAAACGTGCTATTGGTAAACGTATGGCTACCGTGTTTATTGAGTACAAGCCATCGGGTAAAAAAGATAGCGAAGGTAAAGCACTTCCACCAATTAAAGTGGAAGAAGTGATTAACGTAGCAACCATTCAAGCGCGTCTTGACCGTTCATTCCGTATTACCGGTATTGATAACCCCGCTGAAGCACATAACTTAAGTTTACTACTTCGCGCGGGTGCACTGGTTGCGCCTATTCAAATAGTAGAAGAACGTACGGTTGGGCCAAGCCTAGGTCAAGAAAACATTGAAGCAGGTATGACCGCTGTAGCCTTAGGTTTTGCGTTTGTACTGGCCTTTATGCTTATTTACTACAAAGGTTTTGGTCTTGTTGCGAATATCGCACTGGCTGCCAACTTAGTACTTATTATTGGTGTAATGTCGTTAATTCCAGGTGCAACGCTTACCCTGCCGGGTATCGCAGGTATTGTACTAACCGTTGGTATGGCTGTTGATGCGAACGTACTTATATTTGAGCGTATTCGTGAAGAGCTCGCTGATGGCCGCAGCCCTCAACAAGCGGTTCATTTTGGTTACGATAGTGCCTTTAGTACTATTTTTGATGCCAATATCACCACATTAATTGCGGCGATTATCTTGTTTGCTGTTGGTACCGGTCCTGTTGCAGGCTTTGCGGTAACCCTAGCAATTGGTATTTTAACCTCTATGTTTACAGCAATTGTAGGTACCCGTGCGGTGATCAACCTATTTATTGGTGGTAAACGTGTTGATAAACTTTCAATTTAAGGAGCAGACATGCAAATTTTAAGATTGGGCGGAAAAACCCTTCGTTTCATGTCTCTTCGAAAAGTGGCAATGGGCTTTTCTACGTTATTAATCATAGCGTCGCTGGCGTCACTTTTTGTTAAAGGCTTAAATTTCGGTTTAGATTTTACCGGCGGTACAGCAGTTGAGGTAGGTTTTTCACAACCTGCCGATCTGAAAAAAGTACGTAATGTACTGGCTGAAAACGACTTTGCTGATGCATCGGTACAGCTTTTTGGCTCAAGCCAAGAAATACTGGTCCGTTTAGCCCCTCGCGGTGATGATGTAAAAGCAGAAGTGATTGGTAACCAAGTAATTGCTGCCCTTAAACAAGCTGATGATAGCGTAGTAATGCGCCGTATTGAGTTTGTAGGCCCAAGCGTAGGTGAAGACTTAAAAGAGCAGGGTGGCCTTGCCATGTTAACTGCGCTTATATGTATCTTAATTTACGTGGCATTTCGCTTTGAATGGCGCTTTGCTGTAGGTGCGGTGGGTGCACTATTACACGATGTAATCATTACGATTGGTTTATTCTCGGTGCTTGGTTTAGAGTTTGACCTAACTATTTTGGCTGCAATACTCGCCGTGATAGGTTACTCACTAAACGATACCATTGTTGTATCAGACCGTATCCGTGAAAACTTCCGTAAAGTACGTATTGACGACACCATTGAAATTATTGACCTGTCACTTACGCAAACACTTAATCGTACTTTAGTTACATCAATTACCACTATTTTAGTATTGATTGCACTCTTTGTATGGGGCGGCCAAACTATTCATGGCTTTGCTACCGCACTATTATTTGGTGTATTTATTGGTACTTATTCTTCAGTTTACGTTGCCAGCTCGGTGGCTATTGCCATGGGCGTAAGTAAAGAAGATTTAATACCAGAGGTGATTGAAAAAGAAGGTGCCGATTTAGACTCAATGCCTTAATTGAGATTAAATTATCCTTTTTAAAAAACCGCTCCTTGTGAGCGGTTTTTTATTGCTTAGCGTGTAAGACATATAATTGTCATACGAGCTTGATATTTTATCACTCTTATTTAATTTTGATCAGAGCTAGTAGTGACTGAGCAACGTAAAGCCTTAGAGTCAATTTTACAACAAGGGGCAATAACAACCTTGTTTCAACCTATTTTTGATATAACTAAGCAATCTATTATTGGGTATGAAGCGCTGAGTCGAGGCCCTAAAAATAGCCCATTAGCGATGCCAAATAAGCTATTCGAAACGGCTCATAAATATCAATTGATCTCAGAGCTTGAGCTTTTATGCCGTTCTCGCGCCATAGAAAACTTTGTAAAACTAAATCTACAAGGGAAGTTATTTTTAAATGTCAGCCCAAAAATTCTACTCGATCCGAGCCACCCTAAAGGCGAAACCTTACATTTAATTGAACAGTTTGGTCTTGCGGCTAATCGTGTGGTGATTGAAGTCACCGAACAAGAAAAAGTAGATGATGGCTTTTTACTGTTAAAAACCATTGCTCATTATCGAGAGCTAGGCTTCACTATTGCTATTGACGATCTTGGTGCAGGTTATTCCGGTCTAAAGCAATGGTCGCAGTTATGCCCAGATATTGTAAAAATTGATCGTTACTTTATTGATCATTGCGATCAAAGCGAAGTTAAAAAAGAATTTCTAAAATCAATTGTGGTGTTAGCGCGGGCAACAAATACAGCGGTGATTGCTGAGGGAATTGAGCGTACTGAAGAACTCGATTTAGTTAAAAGTATAGGCATAAGTCATGTTCAGGGATTTTTGTTAGAAAGACCCAGCCAACAACCAAACTATGACTATAACTGTAAGCAGTTACAAGCATTTACATCGACTCAAGCAGGTTCAAAGTTTGAACAATCAATGGCTATCGGGGTGCTTGCTGTTGCTCAGCCTGCCATTAGCAGTCATACGCGTTGTAAAGAAGCTCATGCGCTTTTTGAGCAAGACAAACGCATAATTAGCTTACCCGTTTTAAATAGCAATCAGCAGCCAATAGGGCTGTTACACAAAGATCAGCTAACAGAAGTGTTTGCCGCACCATACGGGCATGCACTTTATGATAAATGTGAAGTCACTGAGTTAATGGATAAACAGCCTTTGGTGGTTGATGAAAATCAAATGCTTGATATTGTCTCTCAGCAAATAACAGAGCAAGACTTTGATATTCGTCGCCATATTGTTATCACCTGCAACAATAAATATTTAGGCTTGGCACCGCTCAGAGACATACTAAAGCACATTACAGCAGAAAAAATCCGCCACGCTCAACATGCTAACCCTTTGACCATGTTACCGGGTAATGTGGCAATTAGTGAAGTAATAGAGCAGCGTCTGCAACATAAACAGCCATTTTCACTAGCTTATATCGATTTAAATCATTTTAAACAATTTAACGATTTGTATGGTTATGCCAGTGGGGACAGCGTGATAAAACTTCTGGCCGATGTGACTGTAAAAGCGTGTGCGCACAGCGCTAACTTTGTCGGGCATATTGGTGGCGATGACTTTATGGTGGTGTTTGAAAAAAAAGATGCGGTGGAGGTTTGTAATACCATTATCACGCAATTTGAATTGCAGTCACGCGTATTTTTTACGCCAGAGCATATTGCTGGAAAAGGGTATTGGGCAACTAATCGAGAGGGCGAAAAGCAGTTTGTACCTTTACTTACATTATCGATAGGTTTAGTTGAGCCGGATCTACAGCAGTGTAAAAATAGCCATCAAGTAGCGGCATTAGCCACAGATGCTAAAAAAGAAGCAAAACGTTATCGTCACAGCTACTTATTTATATGTAATCGAAGAAGGCCGGCTCCTGCTATTGTACGTTTATCCAATAGTAAAAAAAGTGGCTAACAAAAAGCAAAAAAGGAGCCTAGGCTCCTTTTTTAGTACGTAATTACGATTAACGTAATAACGACTCAGATAATACTGGGCGCATTTCGCGAACAATTGCCTGTGTTAGCTTAGGTGCACCACAGATTACGTTACCGCTCACGTTGTAGTTATTACCGCCAGCAAAATCAACAATCATGCCGCCAGCTTCTTTAACTAATAGCTCGCCTGCTGCTGTATCCCAAGGTTTTAAACCAATTTCAAAGAAGCCATCAACACGACCCGCTGCAACATACGCCATATCTAGCGAAGCAGAGCCTGCACGGCGAATATCAGCCGTGTGAACAAATAACGCTTTAAACGCTTCAGAGTATGCATCTAAGTGATGTTTTTGTTTGAAAGGAAAGCCTGTAGCAAGAACAGAACCAGCAAGTTCAACAGTTTTAGATACACGTAAACGTTTGCTGTTTAACTGTGCGCCTTGACCACGAGAAGCGGTGAAAAGTTCGCCTCGAATTGGATCGTAAATTACGGCTTGGTCTAAACGACCTTTAACTTTAAGTGCAATAGATACTGCGAAATGAGGGATACCCTTGATGAAGTTAGTTGTGCCATCAAGTGGGTCAACAATCCATTGGTAATCAGCATCCTTACCTTTGTGTTCGCCTAACTCTTCACCAACGATGCAGTGATCAGGGTAAGAACGTAAAATAGTGTCACGAATTACGGCTTCGGCTTCTTTATCAATGTTCGTAACTAAATCATTAGTGCCTTTTTGTTGCACTTCAACTTTTGATAAGTCTTCACTTGCACGAAGAATAAGCTTGCCTGCGTTACGCGCAGCGCGAACCGCAATGTTTAACATTGGATGCATGGTATTACCTTTGGGTTGTAAAAGAACGTTTATATATTTAAGCCGGCGTATTTTAGCGGTTTTTGCCATAAAGTAAACCATAAAGCCTAAATACTTGTGAGTGTTTTTTGTACAGGCATGATCTTTCAATATATTTATCGAAATAAAAACAGACAATAAATTTGTAAATTAGCGCTTTACCTAAAGTTAACTTGAGGTTTTATGATGTTCTATATTCAATTAATAGGAAGAAAGTTATGAAATTAGAACACGTAAATTTAGTTGTTAGTGACATAAACGCCATGCTTAAGTTTTACCAAGCAGCGTTTCCCTATTGGTCAATTAGAAGTGAGGGGGAAGGAACTTGGTATGGTAAAGCAAGGCGCTGGGTACATTTTGGTGATAACGATCAATATATTGCTATAAGCGATCATGGGGAAGGGGAAAACCGCGACCTATCAGGACATCAAATTGGTTTGGCACACTTTGCCTATGTAACCAATAACTTAAATGCAGTAATAGCGCGCCTAAAACATGCGGGCTTTGCAATAAGTAAGCAAGGTGCTGTAAATCCATTTAGAAAAAACATTTATTATATTGACCCTGCAGGGTTTGAAGTTGAGTTTGTAGAGTACATGAGTGATGTACCTAGTGAGCGAAATAACGACTTATAATATGAATGAAGCCAACTATTATGGCTTCATTCAATGTTTAGCATATTTAATAATGTTTACCATTCATGCCAAGCTGAGTTTTTAGATCATTTGCAAAGCTAATAAATTTTTCTTTAATAGTGCGCTTAACTTTAACTTCCACAGAGCCTAAAACAGTTTTTCCTTCAATGTGAATCGTTGGCCCTTGGCGCTTATTTAGTGACACTGTTTTATTTTCAAAACTGCCTAAAATACAAAACATTTTAGAAACTACATTAACGTGCTCTGGTACATATATTTCTTCGCTGCCAAAATAACAATTAACGTGAATAGTGACATGTTGGTGGGTAAAAATAGCATCCGTAAAATCAAGATTGATTGACCCCATGTAGTTTTCTATATAAATGTTTTGAGGAACTACCCATTGGCCGCTTCGTTCACTTGAACCAAGAATGCTTCTTAATGTAAGTGGCTCTTCATCAGTCTCATGCTGCGCGCTATAATTAGGTGCAAACTGAGAGTGCTTTTGCGCCTTATATTGCTGGTCAGTATTTAAGGTTAAATCTTCAACGAGATCCATAAGTGCTTTATTGTCACTCTCTGCCATGGCGTCGTCTAAGCGCCTTTCAAATGCTTCTACAGAAATAACACCATGGCTGTAGTTATAAATGAGCTGATCAATCACTTGCTCACGAACTTGCTCAATAGGGCGGTCTTCAATTTTAACAGACATTTAAATTATCCTTTTATGGTTGCTAGTTATTTCAAAGCAAGCCTTATACCAAATATTAAATTGTTTAAATTCAGTGGTTTATGATTTTGGGTTTTTGATTCTTTATTATATTAACGACAGATTAACCAAATATACAATTATTTAGTAAGTTTCGCTATTCGAGAAACTTTTACGCAATAGTCTGTAAATGTTTACTTAGTAGGTTTAAGCCAATATCTACTATTTTAAATTAAGTCATTGAAATTAAAGGTTAAAAAATGTTGGCCCGATGCTCGCATTAGCTTAAGTGTCTTTAATCAAAAGGAGAACGATTATGAAAACATTTAATAAGTCTATGATTGCAGCCCTAGTATTAGGAACAACCGCAATGGGCGCTCAGGCAAGCAGTTGGGAAAACGAAAGCAAAGATGCTTGGATTGATGGGAAAGCAGAAACAGTATTGCTTATGAACACCAATCTAAATAACTTTGATATCAACACGGACGTAAAAAACGGCAAGGTAATGCTAACAGGTAAAGTAAACAGCGAAGTAGATAAAGAGCTTGCTGAAGAACTCGTGCTAAGCCTAGATGGTGTAACTGACGTTGAAAACAGTCTAACTGTGGTAAAAAACACCGACATGAAGAAGCATGATTCTAAAATGATGGGTAACGACACTGAAAGTGATTTAACCGATGCTAAAATCACTACAGTGATCACAACACGTTACTTATTTGATTCTGAAGTAGGTGGTACAGACATTGATGTTGATACCGATAATGGTGTGGTAACTCTTAAAGGTACAGTTGAGTCTGATGCTGAAAAGCAATTAGCGCTGGAAATTGCTAAAAACGCTGAAGATGTTCGCAAGGTAGTTGATGAATTAACTGTTATTGCAGAATAATACACTATACTAAAGCCCAGCCCTGCTGGGCTTTTTGCTTTGCTAACATTATAAGGATTAAATTATGGATATCATTAGAATTATTTTTTCTATTTTATTACCACCACTGGGTGTGTTTTTACAGGTAGGACTAGGGATGCATTTTTGGTTAAATATTTTGCTAACTTTGCTCGGCTATTTCCCAGGATTAATTCATGCGATTTATATTATCGCCAAAAAATAATGTAGCAGCATAGCAGGACATTTAATACTGAGTTGCTAAGTGCTCCCAAAGGTATGTGTATTAGTTACTCAGGCTGCTATTAATAAATGGACTTATTTTACAAAACTCATCACTAACAAAACCTCAAAGCCTACTATTTGAGCAGTTAGCCCCTTGATTGTTAAAATAAAGCTTTTTGCTAGTGACAAGCCCCTAAAAACTTTTTATACTGCAACCCGCTTTAGTCGCTCTGTGGCTAAACGCTTCAAAAATTAACTGCTTACAGTTATACAAAGATGGCCCCTTAGCTCAGTTGGTTAGAGCACACGACTCATAATCGTTAGGTCCCCAGTTCAAGTCTGGGAGGGGCCACCACTTTTACAAGCTTTCCAAGTAAATACCTACTAACAAAAATTACCCTGTGCTACCTCTGTGCTACTTTTTATCATAGCAGGTGAATAGCTTATCTTGAATATTAAGTTTTAGTTTATGCTGATAACTCCAATATCAGCTGTGTTGCAAGTTGTATTTAGCTATACTGATTTCCTCTAACTAGAAAAATAAGTCATGGAGGATTGATGAAAACTTTTGAAATTGATCAAATAGTTAAGCCTGATATGTCTGATTACTTGATACATATGACAAGTGAAAAAAGCTTTAATAGCATTTTAAATTCAGGGAGGCATGAATCAGAAGGCCTCATAAATGCTTTAGTGCCTCAGGGAGCTAAAAAGTCTAGTTTCAATCATAAGATTGCCTGTTTCACTGAAACACCAGTTCACGCAATCGGTGCATTTATTGAGATTTCTAAAAGAAGAAGTTCTGAGAACATGGTTTATGGCATAGGGTTCAAAAAGGCATTTATGGTAGAAGAAGGAGTAAGGCCAACTGCCTATTTAGATAATACAACCTTAGGCAAGCTGCTTCAAATTAAAAGTTCAGAGAGCCTTTCCGTTAGCTCTAGGGAATTTATTGATTTGCTTGCTCCTTTGGTTCACCCATTAGGGGAAAAGTCACAAAGACAAGGCTTTTCTTGGGAAAGAGAGTGGCGATATGTCGATGACATTGGCTTTCGATTTAATTACGATGATATCGAAGTTATATGCTGTCCAAGTGAGTCTAAGAGTATGATTAAAATGAAGTTAGGAGAGTATTCAAGTAAGGTTAAATTCTTTGATACTTCCCTACAGTATCAAGAATTGACCGACTTTCTGTCATTTTCAAAAGAGAGAGATTCTATAGAGGCAGGGATATTCGATTCAGATGATAGGGACTTGATTGATGAATTTCTAAGTGGTTTCGATTTATATATAGAGCGGCTTACCCAGCATAAAGAATTTTTACTTCAATTAACTGCTCAAGTTAATACTGTTGAGAGTGAGTTAACGAAATTAAGAGAGTGGCAGGAAGAGTTAAAAGCTCATACAGCTGAATACTGTGGTCATTACTCTAAATATTTAATAAACAATAAACTCTTTGGAACAATTTGTCCTGATTGCAATGACTCCCTTAAACATGTTTGGGATAAGCAATATAAAGATGCATAAGAGAAATTTATCTAAATAAGTTCTGGGAGAGAAGGGTGACGAAAAGTAAAATTCTTATAATAACAAGTAGTTATGATAAAACATGTAATTATCTTGTAGATAAATATAGAAATTTTAAATTTTTTCGTCTTGATGTAGATCGATTTTCTAAATATCAGATTACATTCACTCAGCAAGGATTTGAGATTAGGAATTCGACAGAAAATATAACTAGTTCATCCTGTCATTCTATATATTTTAGAAAACCATCAATGGAAAATTTGCATGGTATTTTTGAAAATAAATACCATGGTTACATGCATAAGGAAACTTACAGTTTCATTGAAGGAATAGCTGAGAGCTTTAGTGGACTTGTCCTTTCAAAACCATCAATTATGCGTAAGGCTAATAATAAGGTATACCAAGCATCATTGATCAGTAAAGTAGGTTTTGTTACTCCCACGCTTTCAATCACTAATTCAAGTACAGCTCTAGATCAATTTACAAGCCGAAAAGGTGTTATAAAACCTATAGCTGTAGGTGAAGTCAGCTCTGGATCAGTCAAAGAGTATGTACAAACAAATATGATTGATCCATCTATAAAAACAGATTTATTTCATTATTCACCGGTATACCTGCAAGATTACATCGATAAAGACTTTGAGGTGAGGGTTACTGTAGTTAATGAATTAGTTTTTTCTGTAAAAATAAGCTCTGTTAATAACGTTGATTGGCGCAAGCCAAACAATAAAGTTAAATATTCTATTTATCAAATCCCAGATCAGATTAAGCGGCAGTGTTTTGAGTTTATGAGGCTTTGCGGTATGAAGTTTGGTTGTTTTGATTTTATTATCAAAGATGATCTTTGGTTCTTTTTGGAAATGAATGCCAATGGTCAGTGGGCATGGTTAGAGTTTGAAACAGGTTTAAATATTTCAGGTGCTATTATTGATTTTCTCGCAGGGAATTCAGGAGATTTGAGTGGAGATTAGTAAGAGAACGATATGGCAAAAGTTAGGCTTATTTATTTGTAATATTCTAAACTTTTTGCCCGTACTTCATCTATCAAGAGATGAAGATTTTGATTCAATTAGTCAAATTAATGATTTAAGGTTTTCACTTATTGCAATACCGTTAGGTGATTCATACTGGTATTTCGCTACCTATAGCCCTTCAACAAAGTTTAGCTTATTTGAACTTCTAGAGATTCATGAAATTCAACCAAAAAAAACAAAATCTGAGTTGAGCGAATTAGTCAATTCTTTAGATCAACTACCCGACGATAATGGAAATAATGAGCTCAGATTGGAGTTTTTAAAACACAAGCATGATCAGTGTCAGGCCAGTATCAATATCCTAAATAATAAAGTAAATAACTACATAGCAATAGCACTTGTTTATACTGGTTTTATAGCTTTTTTGTTTCAATCATGCTTGAAGTTTTCAGCACATCCACTAAGTTGGTTGTTGTGGTCACTGTTGCTTCTTTCAACTTTATCTTTATCAAGTCTATTAATTTTATTGCGTAAGTATCTTAAAGTAAAAGGTGCTCATAAGAGTAAGTTTGGTGAGTTTAAAACTAAACCGAGCTGGCTCTTATTTGTAAAGGGAGTTTACCTTGATTGGCAGAGCGCTCAAGATGAGCAATTAGCTTCTGCAACACTAGTTAAAAATATAGAAAAGCAATTTTTTAGAAGCGTTTCTGTCAGCTTTTTACTGCTCTTACTTGTAACATATTTACCATTTAGTTCAGACTTTGATTTAATACAAAATGATGGAAAAGAAAACTTAAATGAATTCACAATTTTTGATAAACAGGGTAAGTTTTCAGCTATAGAGCTATTACATTTGTCTAAAAAAATTAACTCAAATAGTGATGTTTTATTCATCCTCTCAAAGTCAAACCAAGTTGGAAAGAACTCAATAAAGTTCATTATTAAAGCATTAGAGTTATCTAATAGGTACTCAGTAGTTGAAGTAAATAATGATTTGTTTGACAAAAATATATTACTAGTAAAAATTAAGGAAAAAGATGAAACCATACATCATGAACTACAGTGAAGAGCTTCGCTTAATTACTAAATCAAAGCTTAAAGATGATGGCTCAACAGTATTAACATTTACAGTTGAAAATCAAGATCAAGATGAGCTTCATTTAGATTGGACATTACAAACAAATACTACAGAACCAACTGACAATGATTCTATCTTCCTCATTGATGATACTACTATTACGAAAACGTTAGAACCATCAGACAGGGATGAACTTTACTTAGATTCAACACTCCAGACTAGGGTTATTGAACCATCTGATCAAGATGAGATGTATCTTAATGATAATTTAGAGTCTAAGCATTAATAGAGAAATGTGGAATGAATAGGGCAAATGTGGCCTGATAGGTTAATATTAACGATAAGTAGAAGCTATGTACCAACAGAAATACTGGAACCAATTAAAAGAATTAAAAGTACATGTTTATTACGTACAGCATTATGCTGTTAAGCAAAGTAAAAATGATCAATATATAAATATGTTTTTGGCGGTGACTTCTTCTTCAAGCATTGCAGCTTGGGCTTTGTGGAAAGAATATCAGTTCATTTGGGCTTTGATTATAGCAATATCTCAAGTTGTGACAGCTATAAAGCCACTATTACCTTATAAAAAAAGACTTATGGCCTTGAACAAGTTGGGGGATGCACTATCTTTAATAGCTCTTAGGGCTGAACGTGATTGGTATTTTGTCGCTGAAGGTAAGTGGACAGAAGAGCAAATACATACGAAATGGTCTGAGCTTAAAGAAGACTCATTGGCATCTGAAAATAAATTTTTAGGTGGACTAACTCTTCCAAAAGATGCAAGTTCTTTGTCATTAGCTGAAAGAGATACAGATGCATATTTGAAATCAACTTATTTTAATTAAGGATATTAATGTCTAACTCAAAAGAAAATAATCAACATCAGCCGTATCAGCCAAGCCAAACGAACAAACAATTACCACCATCTAGCACATCTACTCCAATGCCAAAAGTTAAGCCGCCACAACCTTCTTCTGGAAATCAATAAGCTAATTAACCTTATACGAGAAGCTCGTATAAGGTTAACTAGCTTTCAAGAGATTGTTTTTATTTTATATTGATAATTTTTACATAAGATGTGTTATTAGTTTAAGTTATAAATGAACAATTAATTTTTAAATGGATGGCAAGTATGGATACTACTTTAATCAAAGACATATTAATGTTTACAGTTGCGCTGTATGGAGCAACCCTTGCAACTTTTACTTACAGGCGGGGTAAGCCTAAATTTGAAATTGACTACAGTGTTGTTTTAATGGCTTTAGCAGATGGGCCTGCCGATGCATTAAAGCTTACTATTTTAAATACGGGACAGACCAGTTGTTTTGTGGAGGGGTTTGGTGTAGTTGGTGAAGATGGAAAATTTTTAGATTTGGAACTGATTTCTCAAGTGAATCGGAGGCTACAAGCTGATTTTAAAGGCAATACGCTGAGTGGCTTTACAGCCACAAACCAAAAATTTAATCTCTTGCACGAAGATAGAGAGGTAAAGCCTAATTCTACATCAGTTGCTTTTCTCAGTTTGAAGGGGCAAAAGGAACTTCTTGATAGTAATAAATCGAAAAAACTATTTATTTTCTTTGAGTCAGCAAAAGTAATGAAAAAAAAGGAAATAGATTTTAAAGACTTAAAATTCTGCAAAACTTAACGAAACAAAAGTGTATTTAACGGTCTGAATTTCTATCTCAAGTAAACCTCAGTAATCTCAGCCCTGAAATGGCCTAGCTCTTGCGACACAGTTTCGAGAGCTGTTGCCCTATTAAAGCCTAAGTTTTTTAGTTCATTCATTCTCTCTTGTGCGTAACTATGCCTAAGGCCATGACCGCCATTAGAAAAAAATAGTGTGCGGCTAGATGCTTTCGAGAATGAGCATGACCATTTATGACCACCACCAATATCATAACGTTGCAAATAGTTAATTTCCCTATCACGAACCGTTATAGGCTGTGCTAAGCGCCTTTGTTCCAGCTGTATAGCTAATGCGTTAGGTATTAATACCTCTCGGATTAGGCCGCCTTTGCCTTTCACTGTATAAATACAACCTTCTCGACCAAGCCATTTGCTGTCTAGCGCTGGACGGCTATCAGCTTTTCGCTCTGATACTCTGGCAATTGTTAAAAGTTCATGAGCTCTTAACCCTGCTGCGTAGGCTATTTGTGTAGATAAATTATATTTTCTAGTTTGATGTTCACTGATTGCGTGAGCTTGAGCAGGAGTATATGCGCGAGACTTTTCGATTATCTCTTTTTCGGATTTTATTACGGTCAGCGTTTCTTTAGGGCCAAGTTTGCCACTGAGTTTAAACATAGCTTGAATTGCTTGCCGTTCCATATCCAACGTTTTTTGACCAGCAAACTCACTGCGGTAATCAAGATATTTATAAGCATCTTGAAGGCTCATACCCTGTACACCATTAATTCCAATATCTTTTGACCACCGAGCTATTTTTATAAGTGCAGCTTTATAACTTCGAGCAGTACCTAGAGATTTAATAATTTTGTGCTTAAATAAGTTTTTAGCTAGCTTTTCCGCTTGCGTTTCTGGTTTTGCGAACTTAGGCATTTTTATCGACCCACCGTTTTACAGTTGTCCAATGTGCTCTCACTCCTTTACGCAAAAGCCATCTTTGTAGGTTGGCTATATTCGTACCTTCTTCGTAAAGAGCTAAAAGCCGTTGTTTATGTTTATCTAGTTTGGATGACTTAAATCGTTTTTTACTGATCAATTTTTTCTCATTTTTTAGGCGCAGTGCTTCTGCTTTAGCATTAAAGGTCATAGTTATTCTCCGATGTGATTGTAAGAAAAACTGGCTGATTAAGCTCAGCGGCTAACGCCTATTCGCCCCTGTTTTACGCATGCGTAAGGCTCGGACTGATCGCGCCTAAAAATCAAAAGACTTGGTTTTATAATGAAGCTGAAAGCTTCTGAAATGGGTGTTACAGAGAATGTAACAACGTGTTGAAGGCAGCAGGAAAGCGCCTGTTTTTTTCTTGCCCGTAGGGCTTGATTAACATTTAGATTAGCAGCTTTAATTAATATTTCAATCTGCAAATAAAAATCTGCGTGTAAGATGCTCAAGAGCCCATACCCCGCTATGTGCAAGCCTGTTTTAGGCTTCTACATAGCGGGGTATGGGCGAAGCCCAGAAAAGAGGAGGCAATTGCTCATGATGCCTCATTTTATTGTATTGAACTATAGGGGTCTTTTTGATATTTTCAGAAGGCTTACGGGCAGATTTGGACTGCGTATCGCAGTTTTTGATTTATATGTTACTTTGTGTCTGCTACCTTATCGGCTCGTCCGGGTATGTTGACAATTCGTCCTATCATCATTTCGCAAAAGAGTGCCCGTAAGCCCTCTAAATTAAGTAATAGCCTAAAGGATTAAATGGTTGTCTAAGCTGGAAGCCCTAAGAAAAAGTAAGTCGATAAATGACTTTGCCCCTATTTTAGGTTACAAACCAAAGTCTCTCGCGTTTATCTTATTCAAAATACCTGATGAAGATAAGTACACTTGTTTTGATGTAGCAAAAAAATCTGGAGGCAAACGAACAATATCTAAGCCATGCGAAAAATTAAAAGCACTTCAAAGAAAACTAGCCGATCTACTGTATTCGTGCTCTGATGAATTAAAGCCTGCAAACCAGAGCATAAAATCCTTCAAAGGAGAGAATAAGCACTTACCTCAATCAGAAAGAGCTAAAAAGTCAATCTCTCATGGCTACGAAAAAGGATTATCTATAGCATCAAATGCTTCTATGCATACAAATAAGCGTTATGTTTATAACATAGATATTAAATCATTTTTCCCATCGTTTAATTTTGGACGTGTAAGGGGATTTTTCATAAAAAATAAAAAATTTAGGTTACATCCAAAAGTTGCAACTCTTATTGCACAAATAGCTTGTTTTGAAAATGAGTTGCCCCAAGGTGGTCCTGCCTCGCCAGTTATTTCAAATCTCATTTGCAAAAGTTTAGATATTGAGTTGTTGAGCATAGCGAAGAAGTATGGCTGTATTTACACTAGATATGTTGATGATTTAACATTTTCAACAAATCAGAAATTGTTTCCTAAAGAAATAGCTATTAAGCCTCGTTTTGGATTTGGAAGAGAGAATTGGCGGCTAGGTAAGGAAGTAGAAGCGTCAATAATCAAATCAGGCTTCCAGATAAATTCAAAAAAGTGTCGAATGCAATACAAAACTTCTTCTCAGGAAGTTACAGGGCTTACTGTTAATAAAAAAGTAAATGTACGGAGTGTGTACTATAGAAATGTTAGGGCGATGGCCCATAGTCTGTTTAAATATGGTTTCTACTATAGACCAGCCCCTAGTACATCTAAAATCAGGAATGAATCAAAAAAAAGCTTGTATCAACGCCTTTACTCAATTCTTTTTCGACGGGTAGTAAGAGCGACATCAGCAAAAAAGAAAGTAAAACAGATAGAGTCAGTAGACCCTCTTATTGGAATGCTTGCTTATGTTTTTAATATAAAGTCTTATCGTAATAAATTTGTACGTAAAGGTTTTAGACCTGATATTCATAATGGTATTAGGACAAAATCAAATGGAAGCATAACGTTTCCAACAGTTGATAGGTCAGAATCTTATGAAGATGATAACCACGTTATTGCGCTAGACGGCATTAAAAACCTTTATGGTAAAGTGCTATTCTATAAATATTTTTATGCTTTGAAAAAACCGCTAATCATAGGTGAGGGCAAGACAGATAATATTTATTTAAAATGTGCAATTGATAGGCTTGCCAATACATTTCCTCAATTAGCTAAAAATAGCTCTGGCTCTCAACAGGTTTCTTTCTTTAACAGGACGCCAACTAATACTGATATGTTAAGACTTGCCGAAGGCACTCCAGGGTTAGAGTATTTAATCAGTATTTATAAACGTTTTATGAGCTTTTATAAATGTGAAGGAAAAGAATACCCCGTTATTTTTATCGTGGACAACGATGGTGCAGGGCAAGGTTTTATTGAGAAGGCTAAAAAGATTCGAGATCAAACAAGAAAAGCAAAAAAGGTGAAGGCACAACACAGACATAAGTATTATTACTTTGAAAATGTTTATATTGTCCCTATTCCAGATAAGGACAGCAGTGGTAATGAGATAAAAGATATAGAAGACCTATTTGATAAGTCAGTGTTAGATGAAAAGTTAGAAGGGAAAGTTTTTTATAAGAAAAATAAAGGGTTAGATTCAAGTAAGCACTATGGTAAGGCCTACTTTTCCGAGTATGTTATCAAACCTAAAAAAGATAAAATAAACTTTGATGAATTTCAGCCAATATTAGCTGACATAGCTGATATTATTAAAAGCTATGATAAGCAGAACCTTGATTAAGATTTATTAAACCTTTTTAGTGACAATAAAAAGTTCAAATTACCAAAAACTAATTTTATAAGAAGTAGTTAAGCTATTAACTAAACCAAAGTGAAATCTTCACCGCTAACTCATCTTCGATACAATACAGGTACGCAGTTGGCACTTCTAAAATATCAGCAAGTGCTTTCACAGTTTTAAAGTCAGGAGCATGTACACCTTTTTCGTACTGGTTCATTCTTGCTGATGCTGCAAACTGATCTATTCCAGCCAAAATTCCCAACTGTTTTTGTGATAGCCCTTTGGCTTTTCTTGCCTCTTTTAAGCGCTTTGGAAATGGTGATTCGTCATTAGTTTTCATTATTTATTGTTCTTAGCTTGAAAACTAAGAGTTTCTTAGCTTTAATTGAATCTAGATACTAAGGAATCCTTAGTTTTGCTTTGTAACGAATTTAGTTTGGAGGAATGAATATGCTTGAAACGTTTGTGTGTGTATTGGTCGGGGCTATCTACTTGCTGGTAAGTATATTTACAAGTGATGAGCAGTCGTCGAACGAAAACGAGCAACTAGATCAATTGAATGATGGTATGGGCAATATTATCGCTGATGGTGAATTTATGTCGCGTGAAGAAGCTGAAGATGCACAATCACGTGGAGAGCTTTACGACACCTATTACTAATCACTTAAAGAATAGGGAAGTGTTCAAAATTAGGCATGCCTAATTTTAAGGAGCAATGTATGTTACTTTTAGAACTATACAAAAATGTTGAGTTAAGGCCATTTATACCTGTAGTAGCTGAGTTTAAAAGCCGCTTAGCTGGTATCGAAACTGAATGTGAACCATTAGGGCTATCATTTGAGAAAGAAGTGCAGTCAGAGCAGGAAATCTTTTTTGCTTTGATTTCTCAGAAAGCACTGGCTTTCGATGTCACAAATGAAATAGGTGAGGTTTGGGATATTAGGTTAGAGCCTTTCAATCATTTCAAATCTCGAAGCAAAGAAATCACCTTCCCGTTCATGGGTAGTAATGAGAAGAAACAACAAAATATTAGTGAGTGGATTATTGCTTTGTGCAATTGGGAAGGATCTTTTCTATACTCAAGTGCAAAGCATTAGCAGAGATTGCAGTTATGACATTATACGAATGGTTTCAAATGTGGATTTTAATGGTGTTAGTGATTCGCGCTACTCGACGCTACGACAAGCTGAAAAATGACCTTTTCACAGCAATTAAAGAAGGCTTGATTTAGACATGGCTCCTGTACTCGCTGGTTGCGCTTTGATTTTAAGTCTTGTGAGCTTCTTCGCTGTTTTGTTTTATCTTAAATGTAAGTGATATTACGTAGACCTCTCCAAAAGCCTACTTAAAAAGATTATCAAGAAAATTTTTTTGTAGGTATTTTCACTAGCCGATCCCCACTTTAAAAAATAATATAGATAAAAATCATAAAGTTATTCTTTTTCGTTTACTAAATCTTTTCACTTTGTCCCTAAAACATCAAAAACCCCCTGAAAGTTCCCCTAGCTTTTCAAGGACAACTATCTGATCACTTAATTACCATTATCGCTCAACTAATTAATAATGTGTTGAGCTAATAATTGAGCTCAACGCTTACGCTTTGAGGTCAATATAATGGAAAAGGTATTTTATCGTTCAGAAGAAGTAGCCGACTTACTTTTTATCAGCAAACAAGCTCTTTTTAATCAAATCTCTAAGAACAAACAAGGCTGTGGTAATTACCCATTACCACCACATATTAAAATTGGCGCTCGATTACTCTTTCCTGTTGAAGACTTTCACAACTGGTTAGCTTCTCAACCAAGAAATAAGTAACGCTAGCTATGGCGCATTTCGAATGCAAAATGACTCATGTCAATTTGAAATCAGATATGTTTTCAATGGTGTGGCCTGTGTTTGCATTAGACGGCAAATCTAAAGGTGTTTTGGATTTTTCATATAAAGGCGTATCGATAAAAATTGTTCCAAGCGTCTTGGGTCGAGCAACCATCAAAGATAAAGAAATACTTATTTATTGCTTAAGCCATATCATGGCTGCAAAAAATGCTAAATTAGAGCTTAGTAACACGGTTCGCTTCAACACCTATGATCTCCTAAAGGCTACAGGGAGAGGAACATCAGGAAAAGAGTATAAACTTGTTGAAAAGGCTTTATATCGACTCGCAGGAACTTTAATCACTACTGATTATAAGTTTAATGGCCGAAGATTTTTGGAAAGTATGGGCCTCATCGAAGGCTTTAAGTTAATCGAAGGTAGTGGTTTAAGACGCTGGCAAGTAACATTGCCCGATTGGCTCATTGAGACGGTTGATGACAATGATGTCTTAACATTACATGATGATTACTTTCAATTATCCAAACCATTTGATCGCAGACTTTATGAAGTCTGCCGGAAGCGCTGTGGTAGACCTTCTAAGCAAGTTATCAAGTTAGATAATTTACGAGAAAGGATCGGTGTAAGACTACCGCTATCAGCCTTAAAGAACCGTATCCAAAAACTTAAAAAAATTTTAGATTATCGACTTAGGGTTGAGAGCGATAACGTACTCATTTTTCGCGATAATGAAAGTGGCAGAAGACAGCTTGCAAAGTTTGAAATTGAACGTTTACGAAAAGGGTAAAAGCCAGATAACCGTCGTACTTTTGATTTTGGATAGTATCGTACTTTTGATCCAAACCATCGTACTTTTAGTTTTTATGAGTCGTACTTTTGATTTTTTATCTCTTCTGGAAGCGTTGTATTTACTACATATTTTAAGCACCAAACGGGCGAGGTTGTGAAACGTATTTTAAATATATAAATAAACGCTATCAGTTATATCAACACAAAACATATAAACACAGGTAGTTACACTAAACCAGCTAACCAATTAATTGACTTTTAACTAAATAGTATGTGAATATGAGCTTAACGCAAGCGTATCGCTTGTCCCATTCTATTGAATGATAAGTATGATTTTGGGTCTTAATGCCTGTAATAATAGGCGTTCGTGAAAACGAACTTGACCGAGGAAGCCCGACACCTTCCCACTCGAAACCAAGAGTAGAGGTTGACGTCTAGGCTAGGCCGTTTTGAGGAATGGCGTACCCAAAATCTTTTTAATAGATAGGGCATTCCTCATTTCATCCTATAGTATGGGCAGGCCTAGCCTACTAGTAAAAGTTTATGATATGGAAATTATTGATTACTTTGAGAAAGATTCTGACAATTCTATAAGCTCGATACAGAACTTATGTAGTGCTTTAGACATAACAGAGAGTGAATTAAACGAGGTAAGAGCATTAGGCTCTGAAAGTTATACTCAGTCAGAAATTCCTAAGTCTTCAGGTGGTATTAGGAGAGTACATAATCCTCATTATAAGTTGAGGAGAATTCAACGACGAATTAATAACCGAATATTTAACCCCAAAAAAGGCACTATTGTTCATTGGCCAAGTTTTATTTATGGCTCAATACCAAACCAAGATCTTCTTGAGGGGGAAATTGACCACAAAGATTATGTAGCATGTGTGACCAATCACTGTTTAAGCAGTAGCCTTCTTAAAGTTGATGTCCAAGATTTTTTTAATAATATTCATATCGATCACGTCGTCGATATCTTCAAAAATTTCTTTAAATATTCAGAAGATGTTTCTCAGTGTCTAGCTGAAATTTGTTGTCACAACGGCTTTATTGTTCAAGGTGCATTAACTTCAAGTTATATTGCTTCTTTATGTTTGTTTGATATTGAGCCTGAGGTAGTAAAAAGAATAAGAAGAAAAGGACTCAGATATACAAGATTGGTTGATGACATTACAGTTTCATCACTAGAAAGAGATTATAATTACTCTTATGTGAAAAACCTTATTATAGATATGCTTCATAAAAAGGATTTACCTATTAATGAGGAAAAAACTAATGTGTTTAGAGTATCTGAAGGACCATTATTAGTTCATGGGCTGAGAGTCTCGTTTAGAGAGCCTAGATTACCTTCTGATGAAGTATCGCGAATTAGAGCTTCAGTAAAAAATGTGGAAAGGTTAGCATCAGAGCCCAAGTTTAGAACAACCCATGCTTTTCGAAAAGATTTTAACCGTTGTATGGGGAGAGTCAATAAATTAAAGCGTGTTGGTCACAATCAACATAAAAAACTTATAGCTCGATTGTTAAAAGTGTCACCAAAACCATCTAAAAAGGATTTAAAACGTATCGAAGTGATGCTTGAGAGGCTAGAGCGTGATTATGAAAGGAAAGGTGAGAACTATTGGTTCTACAAAAGATTTTATAGAGCTCATGAGAGATTAAATTTGGTAGCTAAATCTTACCCTAACTTAGCCAAAAAGTTACGGCCGCGATTAAAAGGTGTATTTCCAAAATATGATAAACACTAAAGAGCTAAAGTTTAAATTCTTACTTTTCAGTTTACTCCCTCTTATAATTAGTTTTGTAATCTCTATGCTATTTTATATAGCAACTCTCTCAAAGAAAAATGTCAATGGCTTGGATATTTGTTTTAGTAACTCTTGTGTCCAAAACTTCGCATCTATTTTTTCTTCCTCTTTCAAGGTGTTGGAAATAGGCGCATCGGTAAGTCTAGGTATTACTACCGTTTATGGCATTTATATCGCTCTACAAAACTATATAAGCCATCAAGAAACTACAAAATTTTCAAATCATTTAGCAAATTACCAGCTGTTTAAAAGTTTTGTATCAACTGAGGTCGAAAACACTCATCGTCTTTCAGCTAAAGCAATAAACACCTTTAAATTTTATAATTTGATCTTCCCAAAATCTAGAGAGGGGATATTGACACCTTCAGAAAGCTACAAATACTTCTTATATGAGCTCGATTCGGTTATAAATAATAGTAATACTAAAATTATAGATTTAAAGTTAGGTGAATTTAAGTACAAGCCACATCAGCAAAATATTAAGATCTTGCTGTGCAAAGCTGGTATCGAAGTTGAGTATTTGCCAAGGAGAGATTTTTATGAAATTGAAAGCGATGTATTTAAATTAATAGATAGGGTTAACTCTGAATTTTGTCACTATGCAGATATGCCCACCCTCCCAAAAAGAAAGTATATTTAGATTAAACTCTAGTGCTAAGGTGATAATATAATTTTAGTATCAGAAATTTAAATTTATAACTTTGAACTTGATTGCGAAATATAAAATAGAAATGGCTTACATATAGCAAAATTAGTTCTATTTTAATCATTCATGGATAAGTGTTTAGGTGGCATAATTAATGGAGAAGATTAAGGCCTTATATGACACCAGAAGAATTAGAGCGACAGGCAATTGCCTATGCTAAAAATAATAGGACTCGTATAGCTCGCGAGTTAACAGATAAAGATCGGTTTCCTCCCGATAACAGGCCGGTTTCTGTTTTTATGGCAGGTTCGCCTGGCGCAGGAAAAACTGAAGCTTCAAAAGCTTTTTTAGAAGAAATTGGTGCTGATAATGTACTCAGGCTTGATCCAGATGAGTTAAGAGAACTAATACCTCGTTATACAGGTGATAACTCTTATTTATTTCATCGTGCTGTATCTTTTATTGTTGAGAGAACACTTGATCATGCTTTTAAAAACAAGCAGTCATTTTTGTTAGATGGTACCTTGGCAAGTTATGATGTTGCAGAAAAAAATATTGAGCGTTCTATTCGTAAAGGTCGAAAAGTGCTTATTTTGTTTGTGTACCAAAAGCCAGAGTATGCATGGGAATTTGTTGAAGCCAGAGAGAAGTTAGAAGGGCGTAGAATTTTACCAAATACTTTTATAGATCAATTTTTTGCATCACAAAATGTTATCAAGGAACTTAAATTAAAGTTTGGAAGTCAAATTAAAGTAGATTTATTGGTTAAGAATAATAAGGGTCGAACACGTTTTTATCATGATAACGTTCAGGCAATTGAGCATCATTTAGATGAAAAATTCACTAGAGAAGATCTACAGAGCCTGATAGAATCATCGTCCAGCTCAAAAAACGAGCTTTAGGAGTACCTATGTTTTCAAATTTAATAAAGCCAAAGCAAGCTCAAAATTCTAAGCTTTCAGACTTTGTACTTGACTCAAGTTCAAGTGAGAAAAAGCGAGTTTATAATCAAGTTATTGAGCGAGCAATTTCCTCTCAAGTACAGGTAGTAAATAAAGCACCTGTAGGTCAACGATAATTAATAAAAAGTCCCGCATAGGGACTTTTTTGATTTAAAAGAAATTTATAAAATATCAACTTAATAAAGTGCTCATCAACTCAACTTTTTGTTCCTTAGTTAAGCTTGCTAACAGACTTTTCATTTCACTCATTTTATTTTCTGGCTCTTGCTCAATCAAACCTGCATATTTGGCTATCGTTTCTGTTACTTTCTCTGCGGGCTCTTTAAGCTCCTCAGCGGTTAAAATTAAATAGCCAGCAGTTACATCACTTTTATCTGTAATATGGTTTAGAAGGCGTTTCAGAAGGTACCCTGATACTCCGCTACTCTCAGCCATTGATGTAAATGTGCGGCGCAAATCATGCGAAGTGATTTTTACTCCTGCAATTTGGCATACATGTTTCAACGTTTTTTTAGGATCAGTGAGGTAGCCCTTTTTACTATTTATCCCAAATACATAGTCAGATACCTTGTATTCTTTTCGTCGATTAAATATCTCAGCTAATCGATCTGTAATAGGGAACTCGACATCTAAGCCATTTTTTGTATCTTCTAAAATGAATATCCTATCTTCAAGGTGTACTTGTGACCAAGGAAGTTGCAGTAACTCTGATCTTCTGAGGCCTGAAAAGGTTAAAAATTCTAGGTAATCACAAAAAGCAACGCGGCTATTTTGACGATACTTGGCAGCTTCATTTCTAACTTCATATAGTGCGTCTATGAATGGTTTTAGTTGTGAACGACGCAGCCGTGTTGTTTTACGCTTTACATTATTCCAGCTTCGTTTTTCAGAAAGTGCATCTACAGGATTTTCTGGAAATAATGAACGACCTTCTGAAGATTTGTATTCAGCTTTAGCAAAGTTAAATAAAGCACGCATTAGGCGCATGGTATAATTTGCCTGAGCAGGGCTTCTTAAGGTTATTTCTCGTTGGCGCTTTAAAATCATTGTTTGATTAATATCGGCTAGACGTTTGTTATGCCAATCAGGTAGGTAGCAATCTATTTTTTGTTGATACCCCCTTTCAGTTATAGGCTTAAGATCTCTAGATTCGATGTATGAATCAAAAGCTTCTTTCAAGGTAATTGAAGCGGCTCTAAATTGGCGCTTAAGGTCGTTAGGGTTAATACCCTCAGCAATATCTGCCATTACTTTACGAGCCATTCGCCTTGCATCATCGAGTGTAATTGATGGAAAGTACCCAAGGGTGACATTAATCGGGGTGTCTCTCCCTGGTATCTTTTTATAAACTCTAAATGATTTTTTACCAGCGACGCTCACATCTAAAATGAGTCCTGACAATAGCCTGTCATAATAGCGAGTGCGTTTACCGTTTGATTCGATCTTTTCAAGCGACAATTCAGTGAAGCGAAATTTTGTGTCTGACATATGGTGCTACCTCTGTGCTACTTTGAACGTAAAATTTAACGTTCTGAAATACATAATGATTTATGCATCAGAGGCATGGGTTATTCAATAACCCTATGATATAGCTATGAAAATTAGTAAATAGTTATATCAAAAAGTAACTCGTAGTAAGTCCTTGTTTTGCAACTCATAATCGTTAGGTCCCCAGTTCGAGTCTGGGAGGGGCCACCATTTTTACAAGCTTTCCAAGTAAATAGAAACTCACCTTCCTAGTTTATAAAACTTCATTTCTATTACTTCTATTGTATTTTTATCAGCGCACTGATTTTTTTATTAATTTTATTGAATACATTGCAATAAACACAGTTGAATCTACTATTAAAGTGTTATTGGATTTTATTATAAAAATCTTTATTTTATGACCTTTAATGTCGCTACTGTTAATTGTGTGCAGTATATAAAATACCGCTTTGTTACCCCTTAGGTGCTCTATGTTATTAAAACGAAAAGTATACCTTAGCCTTATTTTGGCTGTTGTTGCTCCTTTAGCAATATCTACTCTAATATTTTCAAATAGTATTCGCTCAAATACAGAAGAAAAACTAGCCAAAGTAGATTTACCAACAGCGCTTAGTGAAGTGAAAAGCCAAATCGAATTAGAGTTATCGACTCCTATTATTGTTGGCAAAGAAATAGCGCAAAACTTATTTGTGCAACAATGGATGAATAATAATGAAGATGCGCAAAGCCGAGGTAAATTCATTGATTACCTCAAACATATAAAAAATAAAAACCAAGCCAGTAACGCATACATTATTTCTAAAAACTCCCGCAATTATTACACCGATGAAGGTATTTCTAGGCAAATAGACAGTAGTGATACTTGGTTTGATGCTTTTTTAGCATCGGATAGACCATTTGAAGTAGCGCTCGACATAGATAAAGGCAGCTCTGAGGTGATGGTATTTATTAATTATGCCATTGAGCTTGATGGGCAAAGACAAGGAATTGCCGGAATAGGCCGTTCGCTCGATTCTATGGTGGATCTCATAAGTGAATATAGGATAGGTGAGGGCGGCATTGTTTATTTGGTCTCTGGTAGTGGCGAGATTATGTTGCATGGTAATAAAACTAAAATAGGGCAATCTGTTGACTTGGCGCCGATTAAAAATGGGGCAATTCAAAGTAAAGTAATTGATGGTGATGACTATGTTGTCTCAAGTACGCCTGTAAACTCATTAGGTTGGCATCTAGTTGCTGAAATTCCCCAAGAGCAATTATATGGCGCAATTAATAGTGCTATTAATACTAATATCATTTTTGGTGTAATTATTGCTCTTGTCGGTTTAGCGTCAGCACGCGTGTTGGTAGGGCAAATATTTAGGCCAATCGAAAACATTACTTCAGCAGTGAATGCGTTAACAGAAAAAGATGGCGATTTAACAGCGCGACTTCCTACTGACGATAATAATGAAATTTCAGACTTGGCGATTAAGTTTAATCTGTTTTTAGAGCAGTTACATTATATGTTTAAACAGGTTTCTGAGTCGGCAATTCATGTTAAAGGTATTTCCCAAGATGTACTTGAGCAAGTACAAGGAGCAGCTAATTTAGCTGAGGTACAGTCATCGAGTACACAAACGGTGGCGGCAGCGGTAAATGAGATGGAAGTTACGGTTCAGGATATTTCTGGCAGTGCCAGCAATGCGGCAGATATTGCGACTAAAACCGAAGAAACGACGCATAAAGGCGTTGGTTTTGTGCAAAGCACAATTAAACAAATGGAACAGTTAGAAGCATCGATGGCCAATTCTGTGGCTTCGGTGTTAGAGCTCTCGACAGAGATTAAATCAATTTCTCATGTATTGGATGTCATTAAAGGGATTTCTGAGCAAACTAACTTATTGGCGTTAAATGCGGCAATTGAAGCGGCGAGAGCTGGCGAGCAAGGTCGTGGCTTTGCAGTAGTTGCTGATGAAGTGAGAACGCTTGCACAGCGTACTGCGGAGTCTACAGAGCAAATTAATGAGATGATTGCTTCGTTAAATGCTAAAGCTTCAAGCACGGTAACTGCGATTGAATTGGGCAGCAAAAACACTTTAGAAAATGCCGAACGATTAAAAGAAACAGGCCATACATTAAATGGTATTTCACAGGAAATTGTACTGTTAAGCGAGTTAAATAACTCAGTGGCTACAGCAACGCGAGAGCAAACTTTAGCAACCTCAGAAATTAGCCAAAATATTGTAATGATCTCCGACTCGGCAGAGCAAACCAAAGAAAATATGAAAAAGTCAGAGCAGCTTTGTAATGGTTTAAATAAAGAGTCGAATATTTTAAGGGATTTACTAGGTAAGTTTACGCTTTAATCGCGGTTTTATAAAAATTAGCAGAGCGGGATACCATCATAGTTATAGAGCACTTGCCTATAACTATGATGTTTTAATAGCCGTTAATTTTTACGATAAATCTCGTGATTCATTTCGTAAATATTAACGCTTAAGCTATCAGAGGCTCTGCAATATGTTTGTAGGCACGCTAGTAACTGCTCACTTAGCTTTTGCTTTTGCTCAATAGAGCGCCCAGCCATAATATGTACAGCAATATGAATAAACCCTTCTTTACCCACACCTAATTGGTAATGTTGATACGCAATAGCACGAGTTTTTATTGTTTCTAAATCAAATAAGCCACTTTCAAATGTTGTTGTGTGGATTTTTTCCACTAGAACCTGAGGTAATAAAGGCAGATCTTCTGAGTGTTCAATAATAATGTGTGGCATTTAGCGTATCCTCTTTAGATTGGTTTGTTTAATTATACCAAACGGGTTTGTACACGCTAACCCTATGGAACTTAATTTTTAAAAATTTGGCTTAGCATAGTTCAGGCTGTTGCTTTTATGGCAAATATTGATGGTTGATACGTTTTATGTCAATTTGTGGTGACTTATACGAAGAGTATACCAGCCAGTTGGTATTTGAAATATAGGTTAAGCCAGAGGTACGACTAAATGCGCGTTCGGGAAGGCGTATAACGTCATGATGGCTTTTGGTTGAAAAGTCGTAATAACTTAATCGGTAATCACCTTGTTTTACATTAAAATAGTAAATACGCGATGTCGCTAAGGTGTCGCCTTCAAAAAAGTACCACGAATTATGATTAGATAAATTAATTTCGCTAACCAGTGGTTGCTCAGTTTGGCTATCAGGATCTTTGATCCATAATTGATTAGTTGCTTGGTTGGCAAAAACTAAAGCGCCTTGCTTGTTTTCATAAGCATATAATGTTGGTGAATCTATGGCTTGTTCGAGTTTATTACCATTTAAATCGAAGCGATACACGTGCTGATCATCAGAGACTAATACGCTTTTACTGTCTGCAGCCCAGCTCGGTTTGCCATGATCGCTAAAGCCCGTAGGTAATAATTCACTGGTTTGTTTATTAAAGTCATACAGGTATAACGCATGACCACTAGGGTGCGAGGCAACAAAAGCAATATAATCACCATCAGGCGACCATACTGGGTGGTAAATATTGGCATTGAGATTAGTGAGCTGCTTTCGAGACGTACCGTCTTTATTTGCGGTCCACAATTCCATTGAGCCCGACTCATTAGAGACAAACGCGAGTTTGTTTCTGGCTTTATTGTAATTAGGAAAGCGGGTACTAAAATGGCTCGATAACACTGGGAAAGGAGAGCTTGCAACCGCATTATTAACCTCTAAACGCATTAAAGCCGAGTCTATATTCCACTGATGAAAATACAAACTGCCATCACTGGCAAATTCTGGGTAGCTTAAGCCATCTATGCGGGCATTGATCATTTGTTGTGTTTTAAGGTTGTAAAAGTACCCTTGGCGTTTACCTTTTTTTACACCAGAAAAAACGAGTTGCGCCTTAGAGGGGTGCCAATCAACGCCTCTCATATCAATAAACCCAGTAGTTAACTGCTTTGCATTGCCTGTTTTTATATCGATTAAAAATAATTCTTCAAACCCCGTTGGTAAGTTACGAGATACTACAAGTTGAGTTGCATCTGGGGAGAACACAACCGACTCATCGCTATATTGGCATGCTGAAATACAAGGTATTTGAGTAATTGTGTATGGCGATGAGGTTAAATCAACAAGGTTAAGTTGAGTCAGATTATTTTCATCATCTTCACTAATATAAACCAGTTTAGTGCCCGGGGCATTTATGTCTATATCGGTACTCGCTTTGTTACCACACTTCCCTAAAATAGTGGTATTTCCCGAGGCAATATTTTGCTGAATAACTTCACAACCTTGACCCGATATGCGGCGATAATAATAAACAAAGGTTAAGTCGGGGCTAAATACCGCTCGACCTTCAATGAATGGGGTGTCGGTAAGAGCTATGGCTGCTTGCTCGGGTAAATGTAAATCACGTAAGTATAAATTTGCTTTATGACCAGGGCGGCGCCAAGAATATGCTAAAAAATGACTGTCGCTGGATATAGCGGGGAACAGCTCTCGTCCTGGGCTGGTGGTAATGGTTTCAACATGATCGTATAAGCGCTCTGCTTGTTGCGATAGCACAAGTGGCTTATTTTCATCGCTAAAAGCGTTGTAACCCCAGACTCCAGCGAATAACAAGACCACGATAGCCATGACTACAGCGAAAATATATTTAGGGCGAGTAGAGGATGTATTAATACTGTTCTGCGCGTTTGGCATTATTGGTTTTTGCACTAAGCGATAACCTGTTTTACGCAGTGTTTCTATGTAGGTGTTGTCGGGGTCAAGCTCTTTAAAGCTTTTACGAAGGTGCCATATGGCATTAGTGAGCGCTTTCTCACCCACATATTGATTACCATCCCATACGTTTTCGATTAGTTGTTCGCGACTCACCGCATTTGGATAACACGCTACTAAGTAGGTCAGCAGCTCTATAAATTTAGGTTGTAAAATACAGGCTTTATCAGCACAAAACAGCTTATTTTCAAACGCCGATATTTGGCAATTTCCAATTGAAAAAGGCTGTTGAGTATTCATAGTATGTGTATTTAAACCTCTTCCTAGTATGAGTTATTAGCGATGTTTGTACGTGTTGTTTAATGCAAAGTAACACGATAATTAGTTAATATTCAATTTTACAACATTCTAACACAATAAATATAAGTCCATGATTATAAATAAATAGATATTAAATAGATGTAAAATAGGGATATAAACGAGACACCTCTCATTGTGCTTTTATTCACGATTACTTACAACCTGTTATTAGTAAAACAAACCAATTAGTACAAAACAGATTTAATAACTAAAAAGTTAATAAAAAAGCTACTAATGGGATAATAAAAAATGAGGGAAGTCTGTGAGTAAAATATCAACCAAAAAATGCGCTTTAGCTTTGGCTATAACAGCGAGTCTATCTGGGCATGTAATAGCAAATGACGAGGCAATTGATCGTCAATCAACTGCTAAGGCAAGCGAAGAAGTAGTACAAGAAGTACCAGAGAAAATAACAGTAACAGGCTCGCGTTTAAAGCGTGATAGTTTTTCGGTCACAACTCCGCTGGTTACCATGGACAGAGCATCAATTCAGGATACAGGCTTAGGCAATCTTTCAGATGTATTAATCGATAATATGCCTGCACTGAGCCAAAGTATTGGCAACACAACCAGCCAATCAAGCATTTCGGGTACTGGTTTATCAACAGTCCAGCTTCGTGACTTAGGCGCTAATAGAACGTTGACATTGATTGATGGCCGCCGTGTTGTCTCTAATAGTTACGGCGGTAATTATGTCAGTTTAAATACCATTCCTAGTGGTATGGTAGAACGCGTTGAAATTATTAGTGGTGGTGCGTCGGCCACTTATGGTGCCGATGCGGTAGCCGGTGTTGTTAATATTATTACCCAGTCAAAAAAAGAAGGTTTTGAATTTCAAGCCCGTGGCGGTGAAACAACAGATGGTGGCGGTCGCGAATTTACGCTTGATTTAAACTACGGAACGTCATTTGCTGATGATCGCGGTTATGTATTTGTCAGCTCAAACTGGGACCGTGATTTTGGTATGACCTTTTACGATCGCGACCGAGCGCAAATAGAAGCGGCGCATAGTTACGATGATGAGCTTATGTGTAATCAAATGTACACCGCCGATGGCTATCAGTGTATGAGTGGTATTACACAAGCTGATTGGGCAAGCAAAAGCGATGGTACCTTAGGTGGTGTATTTTTAGAGAATAATAATAACGACACTCAGTTTTGGTACGACGGTCAAACGCTACGTGATGATTGGAAAGGCAATGAAGAAATTTATGGTATTAATTCACAGCAATACGTCATGCTTGATGTGCCGAGTGATAACTTTTCGACTGCAATAAAAGTCGATTATGATGTAACAGACGACATTATGAGTTATTTCCAAATTCAATACAGTAAGAGTGGCTCGTTCAACGATAAGTCACCAGAAGATGAATACGAAGGGGCTTACGTACCTCGCTACGACCCAGTGACAGGGGATCCTATCGATGATATTGCGCCAGGTTATATTCCTATTGATAACCCATATGTGCCACAAGAAATTATTGACAGTAACCCATACAAAGACCGTATTTATTGGGATCGTCGTTTTGGTGAAGTAGGTAATATCAGCACCGATAACGACCGTACGACTATTCGTACCTGGGCTGGCCTGCAAGGTATGATGTTTGATGATACATGGGATTGGGATATTTCTGCCGGATATGGTCAATTTAAACAGCATCAAATCCGCAGTAACGAGCTAAACACGGTACGTGTCAACCAAGCTCTGCAAGCTGAAAAATTAGCCGATGGCACGATTCAATGTAAAGACGCCGAAGCGCGAGCGCAAGGATGTGTCCCGCTTAATTTATTTGGTGAAGGGTCTATTACCCCTGACATGGCAGACTGGATCCGTACAAATCCAATTATTGATACTGAGATTCAACAGTACACGGTAATGGGTTATATCACCGGTGACTTATATGAATTGCCAGCAGGTAATGTGTCTGCAGTATTTGGAGCAGAGTATCGTAAAGACTCGCAAAGCTTAGATACCAGTGATGATATGAAAGCGGGCGGTATTACGTTTAACGTTGTGCCTTCTTTTTATGGTGAAGTAGAAGTATATGAAGCGTTTGCAGAGCTTGCAGTGCCACTACTTAAAGATGTGCCATTTGCTAAAAGCTTATCGGCAGAAACATCGTTGCGTTTAGCAAATTACAGTATTGATAATATCAGCACCGTAGCCAGTTATAAGTTAGGATTATTGTGGCAGCCAATTGATGGATACATGCTACGTGCTAACTATGCGCGTGCACAGCGTGCCCCAACTATTACAGAGCTATTATCGCCCCCTCGTGGCGATTTTGATTCATTTGATGATATTTGTGATGGCTTAACGGCAACATCAACAAACCCAGGGCACGATAACTGCCGTTTAGAGCCAACCTTGGCACAAAAGCTGGCTGATGATCCTGACTTTGAATTTGAAAGTGAAGACAATAACTATTCACCAAATACGGGTAATCCAAACTTAAAAGAAGAAACAGCCGATACCTATACCTTTGGTATTACTGTTTCACCTGAGTTTTTAGATGGCTTTAACTTAGCGGTTGATTACTACGATATTGCCATTGTTGATGCAATTGATGAAATAAGTAACGAAAACATCATGCGTGAATGTTATGACTCAGAAGCGTCATGGGGTAGTGATAACGAATACTGTAACGATATTACCCGTAACGACGAAGGTAACATTGTAAAAATACTACAGCGTGAATATAACTTAGATGAGTTAACAGCGCGCGGTTACGATGTAGTTGCAACTTACAAATATGACATAGGCAGCTATGGTAACCTGTCATTTAAGCTTGATTACAATCACATTATTGAAAACTCACAAACCTATGAAGGGTTAGATGGTAACAGTGTTACTTCACAGTATGCAGGCTACGGTCGCTCAAAAGATAAAGCCGCTATGTCGGTTGTATGGAAAATGGATGACTTACGTATCCGCTGGCGTACGAATTACGTAGGCGCATTTAAAGCAAGCCAAGAAGATGAGAAAGACTACCTTGAGTATGTTGCTGCAAATGATGAGCGCTGTGCTGAGGGCGATGCTGGTTGTATTGCTAACCCTGAGCCACTGGCATACCAAAACTACGGCTCATTTTTAAAGCATAGTTTATCAGCGTCTTACACTATGGCACTGACTGATAAGAGTGATTTGCGTGTATTTGGCGGGATTAATAATGTATTTGACGACAAAGGGGCATTTTATCCAAGTGGCCGAGGCAACTTTTATAGTGGCTACGGCGGCGGTGCCGGTCGTTATGTTTATCTAGGTGCACAATATAGCTTTTAATTATTTTTAGCTGTATTTGTTTGCAAAGGCACTCCTTCGGGCGTGCCTTTTTTATTGCTTATAAAATTTGTTTTATCGCAGTGAAAGCGTTTAGTATAAGGCATAACTTAATTTTATTATGAACGAAGGACTTGCTATGAAGTATCTCAAAATGGGTAGTCTAATTGCATGTTTAGCAGGGCTTACAGGGTGTTCTGATGATGTTGCTTCAGTGAGTTTAGGGCTGTTCACCACTAAAGATGTGGTGGTAAACTCACAGCAAGACCCGCTTGTTACAGGTGTTACTTGTCATATTAGTCACATTGAGGCTAATTTAGACTTTTCAGATCCCTCAGATATGTCGATTGCTTGTCGTCAAACAGGGCCAATTACCGCAGACCAATTACAGTCTATTGACCGTAGTAAGTCGGGTGAAGTCGTGTTTAAATCATCTAAGAGTATTTTGTTTAAGTCGTTAAAAGTTCGTCGCATTTATGATGCTAAAACCCATACGTTATTGTATTTATCGTACTCAACGAAAGAATCTACAGGCAGTCATCATCACGCGCTTTCTACGGTGCCTTTATACAATACACAAGCATGGCAATGGGCGAAGGGGCAAGAATAGTTTATGTTAACCCTATTTAAATCAAAACCCTTATTGGCAGAACAAGAACAACAGTGGCTAGTTGATACCTTTATTTGGGCTGCAGAAAACTTTGACCTGAATTTTTTTACTAAGCACAGCCAAATTATTTTGCCAACGGTCGAGTTTTTTCCTGATTCGGTTTCAAGCATTGAAGAAATGGCCAGTAAAGTGTTTGCGCGTGTTAAACACTATGCTGGTATGGATGAGTGGCCTATAACACTTGTTGCACCGCAACAATTACAACCTCAGGTGTTTCCACATTTTGAGTTTAGTGAGCATCTACGTGGTGAGCACTGCCATTTAATGGTGCCACCAAGCCATACAATTAATGTGTCGTTTAACCCAAACCAAATTAATCAGCCACAAGATTTAGTAGCTAGCTTTACAGGTACTCTTGCTACCATTTTAATTCATCATGTAGGCGTATTACCCCCAGGTGGTAAAGCGTACTTACCTCAAGCAACGGATGCTTTAGCGTGCTTTTTAGGTTTTGGGGTGATGATGAGCAATACTGTGTACCAGTTTAAGGGTGGTTGTGGCTCATGTTACAACCCATATGCCAATCGCGAAGCCACGCTCAGTGAAACCCATACTGTATTTATGCATGCGTTAGTAAGCTACTTTAAGCAAGATAAACACTCTAAAAAACATTTAAAACCGCATTTAAGAGGCCAATTTAAAAAAGCGCAAAAAGAAATAAAAACATTGGTTAACCAGTCGGCTAATCCATTGTTGTTGGCTTTTTCGCCAGAGCAAGCCAGTTAACCATGATCTATATTGATGAGTTTTTATTAATTGCCATTGCTCACTTTTTTGCAGTGGCCAGCCCCGGGCCCGATTTTGCTGTGGTACTTAAGCAAAGCGTACAATATGGAAGGCAAAATGCGCTGTGGACCAGTGCAGGTGTAGGTGCAGCTATTTTATTACACATAGCTTATTGCGTGTTGGGAGTCGCGCTGGTTTTAACTCAATCGCCTTCGTTGTTTATGGCACTTAAATATATAGCCGGTGCTTATTTAGCGTATTTAGGTGTGCAGGCGCTGCGCGCTGCCAAACCTTCAAATACCTCATCAGAACAGACTGCAAAACCCAGCCTTGCAGCTGAGTCATCATGGCATGCGTTTCGCCGTGGTTTTTTTACCAATGCATTAAACCCTAAGGCTACGCTATTTTTTATGTCGCTGTTTACCTTAGTGATTAGTCCTACTACACCAGTAATAGTGCAAGTGGGGTACGGCGTTTATATGGCGCTAGCAACTTGGGCTTGGTTTTCTATTTTATCGCTATTGTTATCAAAAGCACGGGTGCGAAACTTTTTTCAGCAAAGTGGTTATTGGTTCGATCGTGGCATTGGCATTATTTTAATCGCACTGGCTGTGCGAGTTGTTATTTGATAGACCCTAAGGAATAGTATGGCGTTATATAATTTTTCGTTTGGCTCCAATATGTCATCTAATCGTTTATTGGCACGTTTACCTAACGCAAAACGTGTGGGTACGGCGCTTTTAAAAGGCTATAAGTTAACCTTTAATATGGCCTTTGCTGATGGTTCAGGTAAATGCACTATTGTGCCCACTAACGAACCCTATGCCGTGGTATATGGGGTGGTGTATCAGCTTAATGAAGCCGAAAAAGAGATCTTAGATAAAATTGAAGGCCCTAATTACGACTGTGTTGATTTAACCGTGAGCCTTTTAGATGACGATGACATTAATGTGCACTGCTACATAGCAAACACACATGACGACACACTGCTACCTTATGACTGGTACGTGCAGCATGTATACCGAGGCGCACTTGAGGCTGGTGTGCCAGAACATTATAGTCAACGTATTTTAGCTTATCCTAGTAAGCAAGATACGAATAAAGCGCGCGCCGAAATAGAATTTGCGGTTCATCAAGATTAAACAAAAATAATAACCTAAGGTCACACTATGAAACTAACAAAATTAGCCACAGCCGCATTATTGGTTGGCTGGGCATTCACGAGCTCTGCAGCGGTTGATACCGATAAAATTTCAGAGGTGATCAATACCTCAATGACACGTTTTGATGTACCCGGAATGGCCGTTGCTATTGTTGAAAATGACAAAGTTGTATTCGCTAAAGGCTTTGGTGTTGCCAACCTCAATACAAATAGCAAGGTGAATAAAGACACTTTATTTGGCATTGCTTCAAATACCAAGGCATTTACCAGTGCAGCACTGGCTAAGCTGGTGGATGAAGGCAAATTAAGCTGGGATGATCGCGTAATTGATCACCTACCCGAATTTAGATTGCATGACCCATACGTTACCCGTGAAATGCGAATTCGCGATTTGCTAAGCCACCGCAGTGGGTTAGGGCTTGGTCAAGGCGATTTAATGATTTGGCCAAGTACTGATAAATCGGTAGCCGATATTTTATCGGGGCTGAAATATTTAAAACCTGCTAGCAGTTTTCGTAGCCAATATGCTTACAACAATCTAATGTTTGTTACCGCTGGTGAAGTTGTTGCCCGTATATCGGGGATGAGCTGGAACGACTACATTGAAAAAAACATTTTACAGCCGCTCAATATGAGCAACTCACGGGCTGGCTTTTCGCGTATCGCTAAAAATAACAAAAACTGGGCAATTGGGCACATCCCAATGGACGGTAAATTGCATCCCTTTTTTGTTAATTACCTTGAAGATTTTAGAGGGGCAGGAGCCATTGCATCAAGCGTAAATGATATGAGCCAATGGCTACGTACTCAACTTGCTGGTGGCAAAATGCCTAATGGCGAGCAGCTATTTAGTGAAAAGCAGCAAGCACAAATGTGGCACCCACATATTACCTCACTGGCATCTAAAAGTGCTTATGAAGCGTATCATCAACAATTTAGAGGTTATGGGTTGGGTTGGAGTATAGAAGATTACCACGGCGTTAAGAAGCTGGCACATGGTGGTGGTATTTTAGGTATGGTCTCGCAGGTTACTCTTTTGCCAGAGAAAAATGTGGGAATTGTGATATTAAGCAACCAACAAGCGTTTTCTGCATTATCGGCGGTGACTCATGAAGTACTTGAAGATGTACTAGAGCTTGAAGATAAAGACTGGGTTGAAGATTTAGCTAAAAAGCACTTTGCAGGTAAAGAAAAAGCCTATGCTAACGCGGCTCCATCAGTGCCTGCAGATATCCAGCCGGCATTGCCAACCATTAATTACACCGGTACTTTGCATGATGATTGGTATGGCGATGTAATAATTGAAGAGTTAGATGGTAAATTACGTATTGATTTTACCCATACAAAGCGCCTCAAAGGTGAGTTGGAGTATTACACAGGTAATACCTTTATTGTTAAATGGGATGAAAAGCTATTAGAGGCAGATGCCTTTATTCGTTTTTCTATGAGTGCAGATAACCGTGTAGAATCAGCGAAAATGAACGCAGTTTCAACGCAGGTGACCGATTTTAGCTTTGATTTTAGAAACCTTGACTTAAAAGCTAAATAACTAGAACCTTGGTTAAATAGTCGTTTAGTATCAACCAAAGTCGCAAAGCCACCCTCAGGTGGCTTTGTTATACTCGTTAAGCAACTTATTTTTGGAGTTAGCTATGCGCACTGCGATTATTTCTCACCCCCACTGCCGTAAACATAAAATGATTGACGATCATCCAGAGTGCCCTGAGCGTTTGGATGCGATTAACGACCGTCTACTTGCAAGTGGGCTGGATGTCGCTATCGAGCAAAAACAAGCACCTAAGGCCTCGCGTGAGCACTATTTATTGGCGCATAGTGAACAACACATCAAGCATGTAGAAAGTATGATCCCAACCGAAGGGCTTAGCGATTTGGACGGCGATACCTGGTTATGCCCCGATTCATTGAAAGCAATTGAGCGTGCAGTAGGTGCAGGGTTACTCGCTGTTGATGAGGTTTTAGAGGGTAAGTTAGACGCTGCATTTTGCTCAGTGCGCCCGCCAGGGCATCACGCTAACCGAGATAGCTCTTCTGGTTTTTGTGTGTTTAACAACCTTGCGATTGCGGTTAAATATGCACAAAGCAAAGGGGTTAAACGTATTGCCATTATCGATTTTGATGTACACCATGGTAATGGCACGCAAGATATTTTTATGGATGATGAAAATGTGTTGCTGTGCTCGTTATTTCAATATCCATTTTATCCAAATACCGCCATTAAAAATAACGCCACGTTGGTAAATTCACCTTTGCCTATTGCTAGTGATGGTACTGATTTAAAAGCGCTTTATGAGCAGCAGTGGCTACCAAAATTAACTGAATTTAAGCCTGAGCTACTTTTTATAAGCGCAGGATTTGATGCGCACCTTGAAGATGATATGGCCAGTTTAAAGTTTGTTGAAAGTGATTATATATGGCTTACTGAGCAATTAGCGCAATTTAGCCAACAAAATGATTGCTTAGGTATTATCTCTTACCTAGAGGGAGGATACTCACTGTCTGCCCTCGGGCGCAGCGCGATTGCACACGTTAAAGCCTTAGTTGATTTCGGCGAGTAACCTAAATGCCTGTTCAGGAGTAAGCTGCTCTATTTTACTGAGGCAACATTGCCCTTCTTTTGCTAAATATTCCTTTACCAATTGCGCTAATTGTATTGCACTGAGTGCATTATGCGCATCGCCATTTAAACCTTGATAGCCACTTACCTTATCTAAAATAACCACGTTTTTCTGCTCATTCACGTCCATAGTATAAATAAAATCATGTAACTCATCTGCATGCTCTAATAGCTCAATCTCATTATTATAAATAATAATTAATGGGTAACTGATGCTCATATATTGTCCTAAATCAAATTGTCATTTACTGAATAATTTATAATCGTGCATTGGTTTAATTTTGGAAGTAAAAGCAATGCCCCACACTAGCCGCTATCAAAAAGTATGCGATGTTTTTACAAATAAGGTGATCGCCTGTACCAAGGATACCCCTTTAATTGAAGCGGTGAAACTAATGCGTGTGCACAATGTTAGCGCTATTTTTGTTAAACATCAGCAGCAAATAGTGGGGGTGTGGACTGAAACTGATTGCTTAACGCTTAACTTTTCTGATCAGACACTTAGACAAGTAATGATTGAAAAGGTAATGTCGAGCCCGGTATTGAGTGTACCCAGCCAGCAATTATTAACCGATACCGCCATGGTGTTTAATAAGCATGGCGTAAGACACTTACTGGTAACCGATGCCAATGATAACCCAAGCGGGGTGATTAGTATTACTGATATTGTGAGTAATCAAGGGTTAGAGCATTACCTGCAATTTAGACCGATAAACGAGCAATATAATAAAAATATTAGGGTAGTCCCAAGTTCATTAGCCATCAATGATGCAGTTAACTTAATGCGTGAACACGCCGAGAAAGTTGTTTTAGTATTTAATGAAGATGAAAATATCCATGGCATTATTACCCAGCGAGATTTACTAAAACTCATCACCGAGCAGCATAATCATCTTATTTGTTGGGATTTGGCGAGCCGTCCTCTGTATAAAATAAGCCCACAAGACAGCCTTTTTGATGCTTACAGGTTGATGTCTGAAAGTAGCATTCGGCATTTAGTGGTGAGCGAAAATAATCAAATTAACGGCGTATTATCACTTGAAAACTTAATTAATGAAATTGAAACCGCTTATTGTTGTGAGCTTGAAAAGGTACTTCAGCAGCGTGATATTGCATTGCAGCACTCACAGCGTAATTTATTTTTAGCCAATAAAATTATCGACTCCTCTTTGGATGGCATCATGATCACCGACTCGAATGGGGTGATTATGCAAGTAAATCCTGCATTTACTCATTTAACCGGCTACAAAGAATATGAGGTGATAGGTAAGCGGCCTAATATGTTGAGTTCAGGACGTCATGATAAAAACTTTTATATAAAAATGTGGGATTCATTGACTAAAACAGGCGTATGGCAGGGGGAAATTCATAACCGTAAAAAATCTGGCGATATTTATATTGAGTGGCTCAGTATTATAGAAATAAAAGAGCCAAGTTATAGTGATGTTACTTATGCCGCTATTTTTAGTGACATAACAGAGCGAAAGAGTGCAGAAGAAAAAGTAGTGCAGCTAGCATATTTTGATGAACTAACCGGTTTACCTAATCGGCGCTTATTTAACGATAGGCTCTCTATGGCACTGGCCTCTGCTCACAGAGATAAACAAATGCTAGCGGTAATGTTTATTGACCTTGACCGTTTTAAAGAGGTAAATGACAGCTTGGGCCATAACGCCGGTGATACCTTATTAAAATTAGTCTCTGAGCGCATTATTAACACCCTTAATGAGGGGGATACACTGGCACGATTAGGGGGAGATGAGTTTATTGTTTTGTGTGAGGTTGAAAGCGTAGCAGCTGTTATCAGACTTGCAGAGGGTATTTTAAATCACTTAAATACCCCCTTTAAATTGGAAGGATTTGAAGTGGGTGTTACCGCCTCTATAGGTGCAGCGGTTTATCCAGATGATGGCTTAGACAGTGAAACATTATTAAAGCATGCTGATATTGCCATGTATCGCTCAAAAGATGTGGGGCGTAATTCGTTTCAGTTGTTTCAACCCTCAATGAATGCCCGCTCCCTTGAGCGCTTGGCAATGATGAGCCGCTTTCAACATGCACTTGAAAATGATGAGTTTGAGCTTTATTTTCAGCCTAAACAGTGTTTAAAAACAGGGGGGATTATGGGGGCTGAAGCACTACTGCGTTGGCAAGACCCTGATTTAGGCACTATTTCGCCAGCGCAGTTTATTCCGCTTGCTGAAGAGTTAGGTTTAGTTGTTCGTCTCGATTTATGGGTTATTAACCAAGCCGGTAAGGAGTTAACTCTTTGGCAAGCACAAGGAATGAATCCCGGACGTTTGGCGATTAATGTATCTGCTTGCCACCTAAGCCAAGGTAAGTTAGCTGATAACATTAAGGTCATGCTTACTCGCTATCAATTACCTGGGAGTTTACTTGAAATAGAGCTGACTGAAAGTAGCTTTATAGGTTCTTTTTCACAGGCAAAAGAACAGTTACAACAGCTTAAAACGTTAGGTGTACATATTGCGCTTGATGATTTTGGCACGGGGTATTCGGCATTAAGCTATTTAACCAAACTGCCCTTTAATACGTTAAAAATAGATGCCAGCTTTATTGCGAAAATTCCTGATGAATACGGCAATAGCCAAATTGTTGCGGCGATTATAGCCATGGCGACAAGTTTAGGATTGGATGTGGTTGCTGAGGGAGTTGAGCATGCCTCGCAAGAGACACACTTAGCAACGATAGGCTGTAATATTATTCAGGGTTACCATTATTGCTATCCATTAACACGACAGCAATGGATAGCATTTTATAACCAAGCAGCAAAAGGTTATTCTGAGTCTACGCTCACTTCATAAGAGGTGAATTTTCGAATATTAATCACACCGCTATCAAAAATTAAGTACTGACCTTTTATACCTTGTAAAATACCGCTAACAACAGGGTTTTTATCAAAGTTAAATGAGCTAATTTTAGTTGGGTATTCACTAACTGGAAAATCAAGGTTTACTACGTCTTCATCAAGTTGTTCAATGGCGGTTGCGCCAAACAGCTCACTCAGCTCTGTAAGCTTTTCGCTTATTTGTGGAATAAGTTCGGCGGCTGCTGCTTTTAAATCAAGCGTGTCGTTTTGTCCTTTAAGCATATTACGCCAATTGGTTTTATCAGCAATAAATTGTGCCAGCGCTACTTCAACTAAGCCCGATTGCAAACGAGTCTGCACTTTAAAAATAGGTAAGGCTTGGGTTGCCCCTTGGTCAATCCAACGGGTAGGAATTTGTGTATGGCGAGTAATACCTACTTTTAATCCTGAGGTATTTGCTAGGTAAACATAATGCGGGATCATGCAATTTTCTTCGCCCCACTCTGGCTCGCGGCAGGTGCCTTGGTCGTAATGGCAGGTTTCCGGTTTCATGATACACATATCGCAACTGGCAAGTTTGCGCATACACACAAAGCAATGCCCTTGAGAGTAGCTCTTTTTGGTTTTTTTACCACAGTTAGAGCACAAAATTGTGCCACTAAAAGTAAGGGTCAGCTGTTTGCCAATTAAGGCATTTAAATCAACCAGTTCATCACCTATAGGTAGGTGGTATTGAACCGGCTCTGTTAAGCTCGACTTTAATTTACGCAGTGTACCTTGCATCTTTTCTTGGCCCCAAAGATGTTAAAAAGGGGAGTTTAACATTTTTAGGCTGTATTGGCTTTTTAAGAAGTCTAAATAATTATCATAAGAGAGTGCTTTGGCATACAGATAGCCTTGAGTACGGTCGGCGTTCATAGTTGTAAGTAGCTGATGAACCTCTTGAGTCTCTACGCCCTCAATCGTGATAGTTAGGCCCAGATTATGTGCCATATCTATGGCTGTTTGCACAATAACCTGATGCGCACGGTTATCAGTTAAATCAAACACGAATGACTTATCTACTTTAAGTTCGCTAAAGTGATAGTTAACCAAGTAGCTAAGCGATGAATAACCAGTGCCAAAGTCGTCTAGTACTACTTTAACGCCCAAAGTAGCAAGCTCATCAACTAAGGTGACTAATGCATCTTGATTTTCGACAAAAGCAGACTCAGTCAGTTCAAACTTTAATAAGTGAGGAGCAACCTGATACTTAATCAAAATATTCTCTACTTTTTCGGTCAAATTAGTAATGGCTAGATTTTTTGCACTTAAATTAATACTAATACTATGATTGCTTATGCCATCGGATGCCAGCTTTGCAATGTCTTTACAGGCTTGTTCAATAACCCAAATTGTTAATTCATTAATAATACCAGTGTGTTCGGCGAGTATAATTAGCTTTTCTATCGAAATATTTTTAAAGTCAGCATCTGGCCAGCGTAGTAGGGCTTCCGCGCCGTGTATACTGCACTCCTCTAAGCTCACTTGTGGTTGATAATAAAGGGCAAGTTGATCCTCTCTTATCGCTTGCTGTAGCTTGGCTGCAAGAGCAACGTCCATGGTAAGGTTGTCATGCGCAAGTGATGAGCTTACTTTGCTTAGGTTATGTTTAGCGTCGTGTAATGCTAAATAGCCTCGTTTTAACCAAAACTCAAAATCATCACGTTTACCGTAACCACTAATGCCAACACTGTAATTAAGTTGTAAGTCTAGACCTTTAATTTGATATGTTTTTGGTAACTTATTTAAGATCTGTTTGAGTAATTCTTCGAGCGTATGCTGACTCTGGTTTTTAGTGGAAATACAGGCAAATACGCCACTGCCTAAATCAGCAATTTTAGCTGGCTGATTAATACCACTGTTGAGATGGAAAAACTCTCGTTCAAAGCTTAATTGGCCTTCAAGTTCGTGAGCAACATGTTTAATTAGCTCATACCCTTGCGAGGGCGTAATAATGGTATTTAGAGAGTTAAAATGACGTATTTTCACCAAGCATAAAGTGGTAGAGCGTCGCTGGGCTTTAAGTGCCATAAAGGCATACTTTAGTTTAGCGCTATTAAGTAGCTTAGTTTGCTGGGTATGTGTTGCATGATATAGCGCTTGCTCACGCTGATAACGAATCCGATCAGCAAGTGCCATTGCCATTAGGACAATTTCACACAAAATGGCCATTAAAAAAGCATGGCGTATTGAAAAACTATAGGAAATAACGCCTGTGAGCTCTAGAGGTTGGATAGCTGCGCCAATGATCAGTGGCACCCACGAAAATACGTAAAACTTAGCCCAACGAAAACCGCTTCTTAACTTGTTGTAAATTAAAATGAAGCAGACAATATAGAGCGATCCTAAAATCACAAAAAATATCGGTGCGGCTATATTTTCAGGAATGAAAAAACTCAATGTCCCTAGAACTAGCATCAGTCTTAATAAGCCGATGCTTAATTTATACCGCCAGCAACCGTCTTTATGATAACGTAAAAACAGTGTGCAAAAGGCGAGGGTAAAAAACGCAATGGTGTAGTTGACCACAATGACTTTTTCGTGAATAAATAACTGCCATTCAAGCGGCCATAAATAAAAGCCAAACCCCAGCACGGTGCCCATTAATGCAATAGCGCTAATAATGTAGCCAATGTAAACTAAATATACGCGGTCTTTAATACCAAAATAAAGTAATAGGTTATATAGCGAGGCCATTAATAGTACGCCAGCAAAAATTCCCCAAATGCCTGTTTGTGAGCGAACTAAGTCAACAAATACAGTATGGCGATATAAGTGAATTGGGGTTTTACTGATCCCCACGGTATCTATTTTTATGATTAATTGTTGTTTAGACTGACCATCTAGTTTAAAGCGAATATGGGGCACGCTGTACTTAAATAAAGTAAGACGCGGCTCTTTATCACCAAGCTTATAAGTGTCGAGTAGCTGGTTATTACTATTGAGCCTATATATAGTGAGGTGATCCACCATCGGATTATCAAAATGCGCCACCACATCTTCTTGTTGACTGCTTTTGTTTTCTAAATCAAGGCGTAACCAATAATTTTGCTGTTGAAAACTCCAAGGAATATCGTTAAATTTTTGCTGTGTAAACTGCGCTTTATTGCTCATTACTTCTGTGAAGCTTTGTGTTTTACTCTTGTCTATGTAATATGCATGATCAAGATAAACAGGGGTTATTTTATCTATGGTATAGCGAGATGGCATCACAAAATTTGTTGCCAATGTGCTGATAATAAAAAAGATAAAAATAAGTATTACGACCGCTATCGCATGATAGCGCAAGGTTTTAAATTCCAATATTAACCTGTGCCCTGATTGTTTTTTTATAGTGTAGCAGTAAAAAGCGCAGATAATCTGCGCTTATAAAGTTTAATGAGTAAAACTCAATAATTATTGTTCACGAGCAATTGCACGATAGGCTATATCTGTACGGTATTCCATGCCGTCCCAGCTGATTTCATCAACCAGTTTATAGGCACGTTGTTGCGCTTCGGTAACGGTATTACCTAGTGCCGTTGCACATAATACTCTACCACCGGCAGTTACTAAGTTATCGCCATCTTGCTTAGTCCCTGCGTGAAAAACTTTTTCGCCTTCAGGGTAAGTTACTTTCAGGCCACTAATCGCATCGCCTTTCGGGTAGCTATCTGGGTAGCCTTTGGCAGCTAAAACAACACCTACAGCAGCGCGTGAATCAAACTCAATGGTAGTTTTATCAAGCTCTACACGGTTAGCAGCTTCAATCAGCTCAACTAAATCTGATTGCAAACGTAGCATCATAGGTTGTGTTTCAGGGTCGCCAAAACGACAGTTATATTCAATTACTTTTGGTGTGCCGGTGTCATCTATCATTAAGCCTGCATATAAAAAGCCAGTGTACGGGTGGCCTTCGCTAGCCATACCTTCTACCGTAGGGTAAATCACTTCATTCATAATGCGTTGATGAATTTCATCAGTCACTACCGGTGCCGGAGAATAAGCGCCCATACCGCCAGTATTTGGGCCAGCATCGCCATTGTAAGCACGTTTATGATCTTGGCTAGTTGCAAATGGCAGTACGTTTTCACCATCAACCATTACGATAAACGACGCTTCTTCACCTTCTAAAAACTCTTCGATGACAACGCGGCTGCCGGCTTCACCAAAGGCATTACCCGCAAGCATATCGCGAATGGCTTCTTCTGCATCGCGTTCATCCATAGCTACAATCACGCCTTTACCTGCCGCTAAACCATCGGCTTTTATAACAATCGGTGCGCCTTTCTCTTTTAAATAGGCAAGCGCAGGGTCGATTTGTTCAAACGTTTGGTAATCAGCGGTTGGGATAGCATGACGTGCTAAAAAGTCTTTAGTGAACGATTTAGACCCTTCAAGCTGGGCAGCGCCTGCTGTTGGGCCAAAAATAGCTAAGCCGTGTTCACGAAACTTATCAACAACACCTAATACTAGCGGCACTTCTGGACCAACAATGGTTAGCTCAACATTATTTTGTTGTGCAAAGCTAAGTAGCCCATCAAGATCTTCAACGTTAATTGCTACGTTCTCAAGTTTTGGCTCAAGGGCTGTGCCCGCATTACCTGGAGCAACATAAACAGTGTTTACTTTTGTATTTTGAGCGGCCTTAAACGCAAGTGCGTGTTCGCGGCCGCCGCTGCCAATGACTAATACATTCATGGCGAATATCCTATTTAAAGCGGTTTTTTAAATTTCAGCGTCATACGGTCGCTTTCACCTATGGCTTTATATTTAGCGGCATCTTGCTCGCCAAGTCTAAGGCTCGGTGGAAGGGTCCATACCCCTTTAGGGTGATCGGCTGTATCAAGAGGGTTTGCATTAATATCGCTTTTTGCTTCAAGTTCAAAACCTGCCTGTTCAGCAAGTGCAATAACCACACTCTGCTTCATATAACCTGATGACTTTTGCATTTCATCGGCTTGCTCTTCGGGTAGGCGATGTTCAACTACGCCTAAAGTGCCGCCAGGTTTAAGTGCTGTATAAAAAGACTTAAATGCATTGCTTGCTGCGTCTTTGTCTTTACTCATGAACCAGTTATGGACATTACGAAAAGTAAGTACCATATCGGCGCTACCTGCAGGGGCAATATCTAAATGAGTCGAAGGAGCAAACTCAGTAAGTTTAACGTGACTAAAGCGGGCATCTTCAGCGATTTTAGCTTTAAAACCAGCAAGAGAACGTTGGTAGTAACCTACCGATGAATCAGCAGGAAAATGCGCGGCATAATAGGTGCCTTGCTCTTTTAGTGCTGGCGCTAAAATTTCACTATACCAACCACCGCCAGGCGCAATTTCTACCACAGTCATTGTTGGTTTAAAGCCAAAAAACTCGAGGGTTTCTACAGGATTGCGGTATTGGTCGCGTTCACTGCTGCGCTCGCTTGCTTTAACTGCATTTGTTAATGCTGAGTCGTGGCCATGGTTGTGTGCTAATGCCATTGTTGAACTTAATGACAGCGTGGCAACCAGTAGAGATTTTAGTGCAAATTTCATCGTCTAATCCTTCACATTATAATTGTTAGTCATGGTTATAGAATAAGCAGAATACGTGAATTTGATGCAAACAAAAAGAGCTAACTGAAGCAGTTAGCTCTTTAAGCGATTAATGGCGGAAATGGCGCATACCCGTAAACACCATTGCCATACCGGCTTCATCAGCGGCGGCAATTACTTCTTCATCGCGCATTGAACCACCCGGTTGAATAACCGCGGTAATACCTGCTGCGGCTGCAGCATCAATGCCATCACGGAATGGGAAAAATGCATCTGATGCCATAACTGAGCCTTTAACTTCAAGGTTTTCATCAGCGGCTTTAATACCGGCAATTTTAGCTGAGTAAACACGGCTCATTTGGCCTGCGCCAACACCAATAGTCATACCGTCGCGGGCATAAACAATGGCGTTTGATTTAACAAATTTAGCCACTTTCCAACAGAAAAGTAAGTCTTTAAGTTCTTGCTCAGAAGGCTGGCGCTTAGAGACAACCGTTAAGTCGTCTTGCGTTACCATACCTAAATCACGGTCTTGAATTAGAACGCCGCCATTAACGCGTTTAATGTCATGGCCTGTGCCTTTAGCAGAGAACTCACCACACTCTAATAAACGTACGTTTTGTTTAGCTGATACTATTTGAGCGGCTTCTGCACTCACGCTTGGTGCGATAATAACTTCAACAAATTGACGTTCAACAATCGCTTGTGCAGTTTTTGCGTCAAGTTCTTGGTTAAAAGCAATAATGCCGCCAAACGCTGACGTTGGATCAGTTTTAAAGGCGCGATCGTATGCTTCTAAGATATTTTCGCCAATTGAAACACCACATGGATTAGCATGTTTTACAATAACACACGCCGGTACATCAAATTCTTTAACACACTCAAGTGCGGCATCGGTATCGGCAATATTGTTAAACGATAATGCTTTACCTTGCAGTTGAGTGGCTGTCGCGACTGACGCTTCAGAGATGTCGTTTTCAACATAAAACGCGGCATCCTGATGCGAATTTTCACCGTAACGCATATCTTGTTTTTTAGTGAATTGCATATTGATAGTACGAGGGAACTTAGTATCTTCAGCGGCTTCTTCTGTGTAATCAGGAACCATTTTACCGAAGTAGTTAGCAATCATACCGTCGTATTGCGCTGTATGCTCATAAGCGGCAATAGCTAGATCAAAGCGGGTTTTGTAAGTCGTTGAGCCGTTGTTATTTTGCATTTCGCTAATAATACGGTCATAGTCGTTTGCGTTAACAACAATCGTCACATCTTTGTGATTTTTAGCTGCTGCACGCACCATGGTTGGGCCACCAATATCGATGTTTTCAATAGCATCTTCAAGGCTGCAGTTTTCTTGAGCGACAGTATTCGCAAAGGGGTATAAGTTAACTACAACGATGTCGATAGCAGCAATGTTGTTATCTGCCATTACGCCTTCATCTTGGCCACGACGAGCAAGAATACCGCCATGAATTTTTGGGTGAAGGGTTTTTACGCGACCATCCATGATCTCAGGGTGTCCGGTGTGATCTGATACTTCGGTAACTTTAATCGCATTATCAGCAAGTAGTTTACAAGTGCCGCCAGTTGAAAGTATTTCAACACCTTGTGCTTCTAGTGCACGGGCAAATTCAACAATACCGGTTTTGTCTGACACACTCAAAAGTGCGCGACGTATAGGACGATGTGTATCCATTGTAGTTTGATTTCCTCAGTTAATGAGCTAGCTTAGAAGCGCGTATTTTAACTGATTCCGACTCAAAAAACGACTTATAACGACCCATAAAGCGTGAGCATTTTGCAATTTCGTTAATAAATTTTACAGATAAAAAAAGCACCCTAAGGTGCTTTTTTAAGAGTGTTTTATAAAACACTCAGTGTATTGAATCAGTAAGCGCGGTAAAGCAATTACGGCATCAATACCTTAGGTATTAGTTCATACCGTATTTTTTTAGCTTTTTACGTAAAGTACCACGGTTGATACCTAGTAAAATTGCCGCACGAGTCTGGTTGCCACGTGTGTAAGTCATTACTTCTTCAAGCAATGGCGCTTCTAGCTCAGAAAGAACAAGGTCGTAAACGTCTTGCACATCTTGACCGTTAAGCTGTTTTAAGTAGTGGTGAACAGCTTTTTTTACTGCATCACGCAATGGCTGCGGTTTCTCGTGTGACTGAACATGAGGGTTTGTGATAAATGGAGAAGTCACGTTTTGTTCGAACATTATAAAGTCTCTTTCTTTCTTAGTTAGCTGCTAGTGTTTTAAAGTATTGCTCTAATGCGACGACCTGTTCCTCGGAATTGTCGAGCGCATTAAATACTCGCCTAAACTGACCGTCACTGTCATGGGTTTGCAAATACCAAGATACATGTTTGCGAGCGATTCGTGCTCCCATTGGCTCACCGTAAAACATATGGAGGTTGGTTAAATGCTCCATTAAAATACTGCGCACCTCTGCAATAGCAGGTGGCTGCATATGTTCACCAGTTCGCAAATAGTGGTCTATCTCCCTAAATATCCAAGGGCGACCTTGGGCGGCTCGACCAATCATGATGGCATCTGCACCCGTATAGTCCAAAACCTGCTTTGCTTTTTCAGGTGATGTAATATCACCATTAGCAACCACAGGTATCGACACTGAACGTTTTATATCCCTAATTGTGGCGTACTCAGCATCACCTTTGTACATACATGCGCGCGTGCGCCCATGTACAGCCAGTGATGCAATGCCATAACGTTCAGCTATTCTTGCAATCTCTACACCATTACGGTTGTCCTGATCCCATCCTGTACGGATTTTAAGTGTTACAGGTATATCAACCGCATTAACGACGGCATCAATAATCTCTTCCACGAGTTCTGGAAACTGTAATAAGGCTGAGCCTGCAAGTTTCTTGTTCACTTTTTTTGCTGGGCACCCCATATTGATATCTATGATCTGTGCACCGTTTGCAACATTGAATTGTGCGGCCTGTGCCATAAGCTCAGGGTCTGCTCCTGCAATTTGCACCGCACGTATACCCGACTCACCAGAATGATCCATTCGGTTCATCGACTTTTCGGTTTTCCAAACCTTCGGATTAGACGACAGCATTTCAGACACAGCAAGGCCAGCGCCTAAACGACGACATAACTGTCTAAATGGTCTGTCTGTTATGCCCGCCATAGGCGCGACAATGACATTATTCTCAAGTTGGTATGAACCGATACGCACGATATTCAATAGGCCTCTTTTCAAGGGGCGCTAAGTTTACGGCTTTTTGCGCAAAAATCAAAGGCTATAAATTGAACAAAAGTGACTTTTTTTTGCTCTTTTCGTATTGACATTTGATAACCGTATGACGAAGCGGTTTATTTGTGTGAATTTTGAACGGTCGTTGTTTTTATAATAAAAAATCTTTATTTTTTATTATGTAAAAAAATAGTAAAGCCTGTTAAATACAGGCTCTAGAAACGACTTTTGAGTTAATACTCTAAACTTTGAAAAAACGCACTATTATGCTTTTTTAATGCCACTGACTCGGGTCCAGTCGCCTTCAATGGCAATCTCATCAAGTTCAATAAAGGGCGCATATATATCGGCAACCGATTTTGCTTGCTCTTCTAAAATGCCCGACATGGCAATTTTACCGCCTGGTTTTAATAACCCTAAAATCACACTATGAAGCTCACGCAGAGGTTGCGCTAAAATATTTGCCACAACAATATCGGCTGTAAATTCAGGTTGGTTTTCTGGTAGATAAACTTCAAGCTTGTCAGCAACGCCATTACGGTTAGCGTTATCTAAGCTTGCTTCTAGCGCTTGCGGGTCAATGTCTATCCCTATCATGCGCTCTGCACCTAGTTTAATTGCTGCAATGCCTAATATGCCTGAACCACAACCAAAATCGACTACCGTTTTGCCGCTCAAGTCTTGGCTTTCAAGCCACTTTAAACACAGCGCGGTGGTGGCGTGCGTGCCAGTACCAAATGCAAGACCAGGATCAAGTAGCACATTGACTGCGTCTGGATCTGGAATATCGCGCCAGCTAGGGCAAATCCATAGTTTTTCGCCAAATTGAATAGGGTGGAAGTTATCCATCCACTCACGTTCCCAATCTTTGTCTTCGAGTTGCTCGATTTTGTAAACTAAATTGTCTTTGAGCTCATCATGGCGCTTTAATAACGCAACCACGGCGTTCATATCGTAATTAGCTTCGAACAGACCAATTACTGTGGTATCAGCCCAAAAAACGACAGTGCCAATTTTGGGTTCGTAAATAGGGGTGTCTTTAGCATCAATAAAAGTAACAGAAGCACTACCAGCTTCCATTAATAAGTCACTAACTGCATCTGCGGTTGCAGCATTGGCATTGATACGGATTTGGATCCAAGCCATGTTTATTTCCTTGAAATAGAAAAAAGGCCGCTACAGCGGCCTTTTGAGTTAACTCATAATGTAACGCTAGATTATTTAGCGTCTAAAAAGCTTTTCAGTAAATCAGAGCGAGAAGGGTGACGTAATTTACGTAGTGCCTTCGCTTCAATTTGACGAATACGCTCACGTGTTACATCAAACTGCTTACCTACTTCTTCCAACGTGTGGTCGGTATTCATATCAATACCAAAACGCATACGCAGTACTTTCGCTTCACGGGCAGTTAAGCCAGCGAGCACATCGTTAGTTGCGCCACGAAGAGACTCCATTGTTGCCGAATCGATAGGCGAATCAATAGTAGTATCTTCAATGAAGTCGCCTAAGTGCGAATCTTCATCATCACCAATCGGTGTTTCCATTGAAATTGGCTCTTTTGCAATCTTAAGTACCTTACGGATTTTATCCTCAGGCATCATCATGCGTTCAGCTAATTCTTCTGGATTTGGCTCACGACCCATTTCTTGTAACATTTGACGTGAAATACGGTTCAATTTATTGATCGTTTCAATCATATGTACTGGAATACGGATCGTTCTTGCTTGGTCAGCAATAGAGCGAGTAATTGCTTGGCGAATCCACCACGTGGCATAAGTAGAGAACTTATAACCACGACGGTATTCAAACTTATCAACCGCTTTCATCAAACCAATATTACCTTCTTGAATTAAATCCAAGAACTGTAAACCACGGTTGGTGTATTTTTTAGCGATTGAAATTACCAGACGTAAGTTCGCTTCTACCATCTCTTTTTTAGCACGGCGCGCTTTCGCTTCACCAATACTCATGCGACGGTTTATATCTTTAATACGTTCAATGCTTAAGCCAGTGCTTTCTTCCATTGAAGAAAGTTTGCTAATACAACGAAGTATTTCAGGCTTCACTTCTTCAAGTTTAGCTGAATGCTTTTCGTTAGCTGCAATTTCAATATCAAGCCATGCTGTGTCAGTTTCGTTGTTTGCAAAATGCTTAACAAAGGTTTTCTTTGGAAGCTTTGAAACTTGTACTGCATGCTTCATGATAAGACGTTCTTGAACGCGAACTCGGTCCATCATTTCACGCATGTTATTAACCATGCGGTCAAATTGTTTAGGCACAAGTTTAAAGGTTCTGAACAACTCACCAATTTCTAAAATTGCGGCTTGAGATTCTGGATGAGAGCGACCTTTTTTATCGAATGTTTCACGTGCTTTAGTGTATAAATCACGTAAGTTTTCGAAATGGATGCGCGCTTCTTCAGGATCTGGACCTGTATCTACTTCTTCTTCGTCTTCATCATCGCTGTCATCATCATCGTCGCTGTCATCAAGCTGTTTTTCGCTTAATTCAGAACCAATGTTAGTGGCAGCAATTGGTGGTGCTTCGTCTGCATCAGGATCGAAAAAGCCAGAGATAATGTCGCTAAGGCGCATCTCTTCTGCTTCAAACTTATCCCACTGTTCAAGTAGGTAAGTGATCGCTTCTGGGTATTCAGCAACCGAAATCTGTACTTGGTTAATGCCTTCTTCAATACGTTTAGCGATAACAATTTCGCCTTCACGGGTAAGAAGTTCAACAGTACCCATTTCACGCATGTACATGCGAACAGGGTCTGTTGTACGGCCGATTTCTTTTTCTACAGTAGCAAGGGCTGCAGCGGCAGCTTCCGCTGCGTCTTCGTCTGTCGTGGTTTCTTGCATCATTAATTCATCAGCATCAGGCGCGTTTTCGCTAACCTTGATACCCATGTCATTAATCATGCTAATGATATCTTCTACTTGATCTGAGTCGATAATATCTTGTGGAAGGTGATCATTAACTTCTGCAAAAGTTAAGTAACCTTGCTCTTTACCTTTTTGAATCAGAAGTTTTAATTGTGACTGAGGAGTTGGATCCATAGAGATTGTTTCTTCCACTCTGATAAGTTGATACAACAGGCGCCATCATGGAGTTTGCTCAAAGGCTAACCAGAATAATGTGACGCAGTGAATAGCACAGTATAACAGCCTAAATCAAATCTGACTAGCCGTTAGTCGTTTTTAACGCTGTCATTAGCAAATGACATTCTAGTCGTTCATCGCTATTTAAGCCCTGTGTCTTGTCTTTTATTAATAGGGTCTCTAGTCGATAATTTAAACACTGATCTTCAATAAATTTAAAAGTATTTTGAAAAACAGTCTCTAAACGCTCTTCATCTATTTGATGTTGCCATGTAGCCAACTTAGTTAATGGCTCATAGTCATCAGTGTCTCTAAATGATTCGAGAATTTGTGCAGTGGTAATACCATCTTTTTGTAACGCTTGATATTGTAGGCGTAATAACAAGCCGATTCCTGCAATATTCATTTGTGCTAAATCAGGCAAGTAGGGCACGCTTTTTGCCAAATTAGGGTGCTGAACTAAAATGCCTATCGCTTGGCGCATCGGTGTAATTTTAAATTTACGTTCAATTGCTTGCTGCTGTTTTGGTGTTTTTAAATGATTATTAAGTTGCTCACGGGTGCGACCAATTAATCTGCCTAGTTGCTCCAAGATATTTTCTTGATAGAACTCACTTGGGATCTTTTCAATTAATGGCAGTGCTGCACTGAGTAACTTAGCCTTACCGGAATCGAGCGTTAAATCAATCTCTTTACTTAGTTTATTAAACAGCACTTTAGTGAAGTCATCGGCGTTTTCTAGGCGCTGCTCAAAAGCCTCTTTACCTTCTTGTTGAACGAGTGAATCAGGGTCTTCACCATCGGGTAAAAATACAAAATGCAGTGCTTTGCCATCGTTTAAGTAAGGAAGTGCATTTTCCAGTGCACGCCACGCGGCATCTTTACCTGCACGGTCACCGTCGTAGCAACAAATAACTTTGTCAGTGGTTCTAAATAAGGTGTGCATATGCTCGCTGGTTGTCGCTGTGCCGAGTGCGGCAACTGCGTATTCTATTCCTTGTTCAGCCAGCGCAACGACGTCCATATAACCTTCTACTATGAGTACATGATCGAGTTTTTTGTGTGCTTGTTTTGCTTCATAAAGGCCATAAAGTTCAAACCCTTTATGGAATATGCGCGTTTCAGGAGAGTTTAAATATTTTGGCCCCTGATCTGCTTGCATTACACGGCCACCAAAGGCAATGACGCGACCGCGTTTATCACGAATAGGGAACATTAAACGATCACGGAAAAAATCGAATTGCTTACCTGGCGTTTTTTCAGATGCGAGCTTCAGCTCAACTAATTGCTCTTTTTGTTCTTGATTACGTCCAAGCTGTTGGCAGAGGCCTTCCCATTCGCTGGGCGCATAGCCCATCATAAACTTTTTAACTGTTGCGCCGCTTAAGCCGCGACCTTTTACATAGTCTATTACTGTTTCAGAATTACTATGATGTTTTAACTGGTGTTGATAAAAACGCGCTGCATGGAGCATTAAATCGTAGTCTGAACGTTTTTGTGCTGCGGTGCGTTCTGGGCCATTACTACTTCCTTGTTCGCGAGGAACATCTAGGTTAAGTAAACTGGCTAGCTCTTCAATTGCATCAACAAACTCAAGTTTGTCATATTCCATAACAAAAGAAATAGCATTGCCGTTAGCGCCACAGCCAAAGCAATGATAAAACTGTTTATCTTGCGATACAGTAAACGAAGGCGATTTTTCATTGTGAAAAGGACAGCAAGCTTGATAGTCTTTGCCCGCTTTTTTCAACCCTACCTTTGAGTCAATCAGGTCGACAATATCGGTTCGTGCCAATAAATCATCGATAAAGTTGCGTGGGATCTTTCCAGCCATTGTTTAAAGTACAGCCCTAAGGTAAATATAAAAGTGTTAAAAGCGAATTATAATACGCAGAGATTGGAACACAAATGCATATTTTTTTGAAGTGCTCTAAACGAAGAAACCGAGCTCAAGGCTCGGTTTACTTCAATCATACTTAATGTATGTGGGAGTATTAGGCAGTTAATCGTTGCTTAATTAAACCTGAGATTTTGCCCATATCGGCACGACCTTCGGCTTTGCTTTTGATTATACCCATTACTTTACCCATGTCTTGCATACCTGCTGCATTAGTATCAGCAATAGCCGCGTCAATGAGAGCAATGATTTCTTCTTCACTCAATTGTTGAGGTAAAAAAGCTTCAAGTGCTGTAATCTCATTGGCTTCAATTTCAGCTAAATCATCACGCCCAGCATCTTTGTACTGAGTGTAAGAGTCGCGACGTTGTTTAACAAGCTTCACTATAACGGAGGTAATACCTGCGTCGTCTAGTGTTATTTGCTCGTCAATTTCACGTTGCTTGATTGCAGCAAGTACCATGCGAATAGGATTAAGACGTTGTTTGTCTTTAGCTCTCATCGCATCTTTTTGCGCATCTTTTAGCGTTATTAAAAGGCTCATTTATACAAGACCTAATATATTAGTATAATTTAACGCGACGAGCGTTATCACGAGAAAGTTTTTTCATGTGACGTTTAACAGCAGCTGCTTTTTTACGCTTACGCTCAGCTGTTGGTTTTTCATAGTGCTCGCGACGACGAACTTCTGAAAGGATACCTGCTTTTTCACATGAACGCTTGAAGCGACGAAGTGCTACGTCAAACGGTTCGTTCTCTCTTACTTTAATTACTGGCATTAAAAATTCACCTACCTAAATTATGAGCGTTGCTCAAGTTGATCAAACATTGATCAAGTGGTTCAAAAATGGTGCGGTATTGTAATCCGAAGCAACACCACATGTAAAGGATAATATTAACAGAAACCCGACCGCTAAAACAGTGTTAATTTACATGCCGTTGGTATAGCCTGCAAAAAACTTGACCAGCCTTTTTCTCTTTTATTAACAACCAGTTACTAGGAGTTTTGAACGAGGTTAACTCGGTTTCTACTTCAACATATATTAGTGCGTCAGGGTCGAGCCATTGATTATTTTCTAATAAGTCACAGCATGATTGGGCTAAATTTTTGCGAAATGGCGGGTCAATAAAAACTAAATTAAATGTGTCATTGGTGTTTTTGCTTTCAAGAAAGGTCAGGGTATTAGTATTGAGTACCTGTGCATTTTGCGCATTAAGGGTGGCAACATTTTGCGTTAGCTGTTTTGCTGCTAACGGATCAAGCTCTAAAAATGTGGTGTTTTTAGCAAAGCGAGATAGCGCTTCAAATCCTAAACCACCAGAGCCGGCAAAGCAATCGAGAGTGCGTGCATCTCGGGTATCGTGCATTAACCAATTGAACACTGTTTCTTTTATTCTGTCGGTTGTAGGGCGTAAGCCTTGAACGTCTTTTACTGGCAGTTTACGACCGCGAAATTGGCCGCTAATGATTCTAATAACGCCATCGGCTGATTTATGGGTGGTGTTATTTGGTGTGATTTTTTTTCTCATTTAACTCACTAAAAATTGGTATCTATGATCTAGCTCAGATAATATTGCAATCATATCACGGCGTGTCATTTTTCAACTGCGCTAAAAGTGTTACTATTACGCACCCTCGAGGATAACGTGTTGCTAAAAAGCAATTATTTAGGCTTAAAAGCACGCTATCATTATCGTTAGTTTATCAGATTTTTATAAGTGGTTATTAGCAAGTATGGCAAAAAAAAGTAAATTCATGTCGTGGCTCGGTTTTGGTAAGTCAGATAAAAAACAAGCAGAAGCTGATAAACAACAAGCATTGGCAAACGAGCAGGCAGAAAAAGTCGAACAGGAGCGCTTAGCAGCAGAGAAGGCCGAGGCAGAGCGTTTGCAAGCTGAAGCTGAAGCCGAACGTTTAGAACAAGCCCGAATTGCAGCTGAACAAGCTGAAGCAGAACGTTTAGCGCAAGAGCAAGCTGAAAAAGCCGAACAACAACGAATAGCTGCCGAAAAAGCAGAGACAGAGCGTTTAGAGCAAGAAAAACAGGCGCAAGCACAACGCGCTGCGGCAGCAGAAAAACAAGCGATTGAACAAGCTAACGCTGAGCTATTGGCTAAACAACAGGCAGATGCCGAGCAGCAAAGACAAGAGCAAGCTCAACGTTTAGCAGAGCAAGAAGCGCAAATGTTGTTAGAGCAAGAGCGTATAGCAGCTGAAAAAGCAGAAGCTGAACGTTTAGAGCAAGAGACACAGGCGCAAGCACAACGCGCTGCGGCAGCAGAAAAACAAGCGATTGAACAAGCTAACGCTGAGCTATTAGCTAAACAACAGGCGGATGCAGAGCAGCAAAGACAAGAGCAAGCTAAACGTTTAGCTGAACAAGAAGCGAAAATGTTGTTAGAGCAAGAACGTATCGCGGCTGAACAAGCTGAGCATGAGCGCTTAGAACAACAGCGTATTGCAGCAGAGCAAGCTGAGAATGAGCGCTTAGAACAACAGCGTATTGCAGCAGAGCAAGCTGAGA
>NZ_PNDH01000136.1:0-346 GCF_005887175.1 Pseudoalteromonas sp. S1612
CCTGTAACAACCGTGCTGAGAGGCTTTTGACGATGCGTATTTGCAGTTGTTAATCCATGTGCTTGTGTGTGGAGCTCAACACTTACTGCTGCTTTATTAGTTTTAATGCGATTTATCGAGCTAGTCACGTCACTCGAAGGTCTAGACAAAGAAACCTTAGAGGCAGGCGTATCAGGAGTTTCTTTTATACTTTGCCTCGGATTATCTAGTACTTTAGGCTTTTTTTTATTTGAATTTTAGCGTGGACTGGTAATTAACAAAATTATAAATATAACAACTGCGATTATAAAAATGAATTACATGAAATATCACTTTAAAAATTGTTTTTACTAATTTCGTATTTTAA
>NZ_PNDH01000137.1:0-235 GCF_005887175.1 Pseudoalteromonas sp. S1612
TTAGGCTTAACAGCGGTAGTTAGTAAGGAAGTTAAAGGAGAAAATACCGCGCATGAATTTGTCTATGGAGTAGATATTGATTTATAGGATACTACTCGCCCACGCTTAAAAACCCGTCTATAAAATGATGGGACTCTTGAGTGTACGAATGAAAAACAAAAAGCATTTCCTGGCGCCGATACTTCTTTAGTTGGTGTATATATGAAAGACAGTAGTAAATTTAACGAGACTTATT
>NZ_PNDH01000138.1:0-216 GCF_005887175.1 Pseudoalteromonas sp. S1612
CGCTAAATCAGCTAGCGCATCTTAAATTAGATTGGCACTAATAAATCGCTCGGCTTTAGTCACCCTTTTACCACCTACCATCGAACGAAAACCAACAGTCGTTCTAAGATCACGAAAAGCAAGTTGGTCGTCAAAACGATAGGCCGGGCCTTGGCGGGAAAAGCCACGCGTTAAGCCAGAAGGGGTATTACGCAGTGGTTATTTCATTTTTAATTA
>NZ_PNDH01000139.1:0-404 GCF_005887175.1 Pseudoalteromonas sp. S1612
ACAAAAAACAAGGGGTCTTTTAAAAACCTAAACCCTTTTTCTACTTCAGATTGTGCTTTGTAGTGCTTAAGTAAATCTTCAGGTGAAAGCGCTTTTTTATCAATATTCGTTGCTAATACGAAGCATGACTTTTGTTCTACAATCTGTTTTATTGCGGTTTCATTTTCTTCAATTTCTGCCGTGATTTGCCATTCAATATTTTTTACTGGCGCATCTTTTTTAGGTCGCCCTTTACCTTCATAGACTTTATGCTTAATAAATTGCTGAGTCGCTATTTGATGATGCTTCATCTTTTTCGCTAATTTATCTAATGCGCGTTGTGCGTCAGGTTCACAAGAGAAAAGTTGACCTAGTAAATGGAAGAGGGCTTTGTTGAATACTGTGTGTGATCGGTCAAATTGTCG
>NZ_PNDH01000140.1:0-568 GCF_005887175.1 Pseudoalteromonas sp. S1612
GGCAATTACATTACATACAACTTACTAAAGCGCCGAATAATCGCGTCCGTTTTACCATTAGGTCGGCAAACCGCCCCAAAGAGATACGCATAACTATATTGTTGTTGCTTTACAACACGTGGCCTTGAGCCTTTTTCAGCCCAAATTTTAGTGGTGGTATTTTGCTGACCAAAACGCGCTTCATCTTGAAACCATACGTCGATACGGTCTAAAGCAACATGACCAGGGATCTTAAGGATCGTTTTTATTTGGAATTTTTTTAAAATCTTCTTGCGCTTCAACTGACTGTTTAGGGTGCTTCGAACGGGTTGTTATCCAACTTAAATTTAATGCATGCAAAATATTGTAGATATTTGATTTTTTATATTGAATACCAAACTCAGTAAGAATATATAATGCTACATCTTTCCCTTGAAGCCTTCCACCATAAGGCTTTACAGAAGAAACCATGATAAATTCTTTTAGTTGTTGTAGCTGCTTGTCACTCAATGCCTTTCTGCGGCCAGTGTGCTTTTTTTCTTTTAGTCATGAAATAACGTTATTTAAATAAGCTTGAACCCACTTATTA
>NZ_PNDH01000141.1:0-342 GCF_005887175.1 Pseudoalteromonas sp. S1612
ATTGAAAGGAAATTCAACGCAGTTAGCGATGAAAATAGCTGATCGAGATAGATTTATACCAATCTGCTTATATATGGGGTCTATTTAACGTTAAGAAAATTACGCTAGAACTAGGCAAAAATTTTTGTATCTAGTTGTTCTAAATAAAAAATTTTTAACGACGTTATAGTGCAATTTAATTCGTTAAATTGATCAAAGATTTATGCAGTTTGGTATTACCTTGCAATTAAACCATTTTAATTTTATTTCAGTTTATATGGGTTCCAAGTATATAATGCCGTGGTTAGCAATTTGCAGTATATTACCAGGTAGGTTAAATGGGTAATTAAATATCGAATTACC
>NZ_PNDH01000142.1:0-341 GCF_005887175.1 Pseudoalteromonas sp. S1612
CACCTGTACCATCAATACCATGTGTGTTGTTGGGAAAAAATGGTATAACTTGTGCTGGAAAGTCAGAAATAGCAAGTAATGTTGCGCTGCCAAAATCTCGCAGCATTCCAGCTATGTTTCTTCTTGATTGTGCTGATAAAAGCGCAAATTGAGTGACTCTACTTTTTTGTTCTGTTGTAGGAGCGCTTAAAGAGTCAGTGTATTCTTTGCGCCAAATATATGGTGTACCTGAGGTGATTACTTTACTTTTTATGTGATTGTTATCTTGTGAGAAAGTATTGTTTTTATCAGTTTTACATTTTACTACTTCTGCAGTAACTGCATCCAGGCAGATTCTAATT
>NZ_PNDH01000143.1:0-239 GCF_005887175.1 Pseudoalteromonas sp. S1612
GCGAGTTTAGGTAAAGTCAAGGTATATTCCGATTTAGCAGGCATCTCTTCAAATACACATGGTACTTATACGCAATTACAACAAGATGTAAGAACATCGTGGGGGGAAATTTATGATGTATTTTATGAGTCAGGAGGTGCTACTTGGGCTTTACTACATTTTTTACAAGCGGTTGAATATGATTTTGCCGATGTTCTTGATAAAAAGAACGACCGTGTTAGTATACAACAAATTATACG
>NZ_PNDH01000144.1:0-276 GCF_005887175.1 Pseudoalteromonas sp. S1612
GGAGGAGGAAGCAGTAGCTCACATTATAAAGCTTTATCAAGATGTTAAGTGTTCTCAGCGCGATTTAGATATTTTTGATGGGCACGAGGGCTGGATCCATGTCGGCACCACTCAAAATGGCTTAGCGCAACCTTTTTTAACTTGTTTGAGTAAAGGAACGACAAGCACTACCGTTTCCCAAGAAGGGATTGCAGTACTGACCGAAATAATAACTCTTAAATGAACACAACGTCGCTTATCAGAATGAGTTATCGTGATTCTTCCGGTGAGCCAAGT
>NZ_PNDH01000145.1:0-239 GCF_005887175.1 Pseudoalteromonas sp. S1612
AAATTCTTTCAAACCGTTAGGGTTTGCGATTGAGTGATAATCTCTAGACACATGATTATTAACAATATCAATAATTACTTTCATGTCATGATCATGAGTACGCTCAATTAGCGCGCTGAACTCTTCGAGTCTATTAGAAACATTAATTGCCAAATCAGGGTTGACATCGTAATAATCTTTTATTGCGTAATGCGAACCTGCACGCCCTTATACCACATCAGGATAGTCTTGTTTTATAC
>NZ_PNDH01000015.1:0-105178 GCF_005887175.1 Pseudoalteromonas sp. S1612
GGCATCGAACTACGTTCGATTATAAAATACATCCTTGTATTTTCCCCTTCGGGCCATCTTTCAGATGTTAAAAATTGTTCCTGACAATTTTTTGCCGCTTTAGCTGGTGTAATGCCAACAGCAAACCCTGCCGTCTTTTCTATATCTACTTTTTAAGAGTTTCAATTAATTCTTTGGTTAAAGGTTAGCTTACTCATTTATTTGTGAATATTACGTTAGTGCTTGGCGTATTAAATACACTTATAAACTAATCGCAAGCTATGTAATGTTATGTAAAGTCAATTGAGCAACGTTTGTTAAAGTGATTGAATAACATTCATAAATAGCACTAATCAGGTTTAAACATGATGTGGCAATATAAGCCATCTTTATTAGCAATAAGCATTATAATGCTAAGCGGTTGTGCGAGTAACTTAAACCCATCGCAGCGCCAACAAGCTCCAAATAATTTACCACAGCAGTGGCAGCAACAGGCAGCAAGTTCGGTATTAAAAGTGGATGATGAATGGTTAACTCAACTGCACACGCCATTACTTAATAAATACGTAAAACAAGCGCTTAAAAACAACCAACAACTATTACAAACCAGCTATGATGTCGCTATTACTAAGCAGCAACTAATAGCAACCGGATCAGCTCTATGGCCTAGTTTAGATTTATCTTCGCGTACTAGCCGCAGTAAAGGTAACCGGCCTGTTAGCTATAATAATGCCAGCTCTGTAAGCTTAAACTTAAATTACGAAGTTGACTTATGGGGTAAGCTGTCAGATTCAAAACGAGAAGCTAACCTTTCATATTTAGCTCAAAAAGCGCGTTTTGAACAAGCTAAACAGCAACTAGTTTCAGATGTTGTACAAGGCTGGTTTGATGTTGTGTCTGCGCAGCAGCTACTTGATTTATATAAGCGCCGTGAAGAAAATGCTAAGCAAAACCTCGATATAATTGAATCGGGTTACCGCCAAGGTATAAACGAAGCGCTTGATGTTTATTTAGCCCGCAATGAGCTTAATAACGAACGCTCACGCATTGCCACTCAAACAGCGAGTTTATCAAGTGCAGCGCGAGTGCTTGAGCGCTTACTAGGTGAGTACCCAAAAGGAGCTATTGCAGCAAGCACTGACTTACCGGTTGTTGATACCGAAATTCCAGTTGGTATTCCTTCAGAGCTCATTACCCGAAAGCCCGCATTACTTGCCAGTTGGTACGAGTTATTAGCTAGTGATGCGTCATTGGCTTACGCACATAAACAGCGCTTTCCGAGTTTAAATTTAACTGCAAGCTTAAGTGATAGTACAGATCGAGTGAGTGATTTGTTTTCTCCTTCAAGCCTCGCATGGTCTTTGCTAGGAAATATTTCGGCACCTATTTTTGAGGGAGGGCGTTTACAAGCGAATGAAGAAATTGCACGCCTGAATGCGCAAAAGCAAGAACAGCAATATTTACAAACCTTGTACGATGCATTTGCTGATGTAGAAAATGCGATATCGCAGCAGCAGTCTTTAAAAGCACAGTACACCAGCACCCTCGAAGCACAAAAAAATGCACTTGCGGCCGAGCAATTATCGTTTGAGCAATATCAGAGTGGCTTAGTCACTTACACCACGGTACTTGATGCACAAGGGCGTTCATTCGATGCGCAAAGTTCATTAATACAAATTAAAAACCAATTAATCGCAAATAGAATTAACCTACATGTTGCCCTTGGTGGTGATTTTGAAAAACCGTCAAGCGACTTAAAGAGCAATAACGATGAACACTAAAACAGCTAAAATTATTATTCCAGCCGCGGTTGTTTTTACCGCTCTTTTAATTGTATTTTTTATTAAGAGTAATCCGCCAGAGGCGAGACGCTTTAGTTCAGCACCAAAAGCAGCAATTAGTGTGTCTGTACTTGAGCTTGTGCCTCAAAGTTATCAAGTAATGATAGACAGCTACGGTACGGTAAAACCTCGAACACAAAGCTTACTTGTTGCTCAAGCATCTGGGCAAATAATTGAAGTGAGCGATGAGTTTAGAGAAGGTGGTTTTTTTGAAAAAGGCGACGTGTTATTAAAGCTAGATGATAGAGATCATCAGGCAGAGGTTAAATCTGCTCACGCTAATTTACTCACAGCAGAGCAAAGCTTATTAGAAGAAAAGGCCCGCGGGCAACAAGCACTGACTGATTGGAAGCGCCTTGGTGGTTCAAGCCAAGCCAGCAGCTTGGTATTACGTGAGCCGCAATTAGCAGCTGCGCAAGCACAAGTGCTATCGGCTCAAGCTGCCCTTGAAAAAGCAGAGCTTGATTTAGAGCGTACAAAGGTTACCGCACCTTATGCTGGGCGCATACTGAGTCGTAGTGTCGATTTAGGTCAAGTAGTGAGTAACAATACCCAACTTGCTACTATTTACGCTATTGATAGTGTTGAAATTCGCTTACCAATAAAAAATAAAGACCTTTCGTTTGTTAACCTGCCAGAGCAATACCGTGATGGTGCTAAAAACCAAGCGGGTTCGTTAGTTAAATTTAGTTCTGATTTAGTGGGGGAGCAAACATGGCAAGGCCAACTGGCACGAACTGAAGGCGCTATTGACGAAAACGCGCAGCAACTTTACGTGGTAGCAAAAATAGACGACCCATATAAATCAACCGCCAGTAATCAGTATCCAATTAAAATAGGGCAATACATTAAGGCGCAAATAGCGGGTAAAACGGTGCAAAATGCGTTGATCATTCCTAACAGCACAATTTACCAAGGTACTTATGTTTATGTGGTTGAAGGTGATGTATTAAAGCGTAAAGACGTTACTTTTGCATGGCAAAACGCCAATCAAGCAATGATCAAAACCGGTTTAAAAGCGAACGATAAATTAGTTGTTACGCCGCTAGGGCAAGTAAGCTCAGGCACTAAAGTGAGTATTTTAGGTGCACAGCCAAAAGAAAAAGTACCTAAAAATAAGCGCCCGACTCGTGAGCAGCTAGAGCAAAAAGCAAAAGAGCTTGGTATCAGTGTTGAAGAGTTAATAAAAAAACGTCGCGCAGCCAAGCAAGGAGATAAAGCATGATTGCTTGGTTTACCAAAAACCACGTTGCTGCCAACTTATTGTTAGTAACTTTGTTGTTGTCGGGACTATTTAGTTTATCGAGTAAAATACCACTGGAAGTATTTCCGTCCTTTGAAACCGATATGATAAGCGTAGGTGTTAGCCTGCGTGGTGCAACCCCTGAAGATGTAGAGCAGGGCGTGACTATTCGTATAGAAGAAGCGGTGCAAGACTTAGAGGGAATTAAACAAATATTCAGCCGCTCGTCAGAGGGCTCAGGCTCTGTAACTATTGAGGTTGAAAGCGGTTACGATCCTCGTGAGTTATTAGCTGATATTAAAAGTCGAGTCGATGCGATTAATACGTTTCCTGGCGATGCAGAAAAACCGATTGTTGCGCTGGCTGAGCGCAAAAGAGAAGTAATAGCTGTTACCGTATCAAGCGATTATGGCGAAAAAGAAACACGTGAATATGCCGAAAAAGTGCGAGATCAAATACTGCGTTTGCCTAACGTAACGCAGGTAGAGCTAAGTGGTGTACGAGACTACGAGTTAGCCATTGAAGTTAGCCAAGACACACTTCGCCAGTACAGCCTAAGCCTTGCGCAAATATCGAGTGCTATTGCTAATTCAAGTTCTGATATTTCTGCTGGTAACTTAAAAACAGAAGGTGGCGATGTACTAATTAGCTCAAAAGGGCAGGCTTATCGTAAAGATGAATTTGCCAGCATAGTAGTAAAAAACCAAGCCGACGGAACGATTATCCGCTTAGGTGATATTGCTACAATTAAAGACGATTTTGAAGAAACGCCAGTACGCACCCGTTTTAATGGTAAGCAAGCGGCGTTTATAGACGTTTACCGAATTGGCCCGCAAAGCGCGATAACCGTGGCAGACGATGTTAAAAACTACATTGAAGAACAGCAAGCCACGCTACCACAAGGTTTTAAACTAAGTTATTGGGACGACGATTCAGAGCTAGTTAAAAGCCGTATCGCCACCTTAACCAGTAATGCTTTACAAGGTGGTATTTTAGTACTGGCACTACTCACGCTATTTTTACGCCCAGCAATTGCATTTTGGGTGTTTATTGGTATTCCAGTTTCGTTTATGGGCGCATTTATCGCGATGCCAATTTTTGGTGTAACGTTAAATATAATGAGCTTATTCGGCTTTATTTTAGTACTCGGTATTGTAGTAGATGACGCCATAGTAACCGGCGAAAACGTGTATACCCATTTAAAAACGGCAAAATCGGGTGAGCAGGCTGCTATATTGGGTACTCAAGAAGTTGCGACTCCAGTTACCTTTGGTGTACTGACTACTGTTGCTGCCTTTTTACCTTTAGCATTTATTGAAGGCGCGCGCGGCGCCTTATTTGCACAAATTCCGGTAGTGGTTATTCCAGTTTTATTGTTTTCGCTAATTGAATCTAAATTTGTATTACCAGCACATTTAAAATACATAAAACTACGCAACCAAAAAGGTGAACCATCTAAACTTGAAGCGATTCAACAACGTTTTGCTGATGGCTTTGAAAGTGCAATTTTAAAATATTACCAACCTATATTAAACACTGCTTTACGCCATAAACTAGCAACGGTTAGTTTATTTGTGGGGGTATTTTTTATTATTTTAACCATGATCACCAGTGGTTGGACTAAGTTTATCTTTTTCCCACGAATTCCTAGCGAAACTGTACGAGTCAATCTAACACTGCCAACAGGTACACCGTTTGAAGTAACCAATAAATACGTGATTGATATGTCCGAAAAAGCGCAGCAATTACAAGACAAATATCGCGATCCTAATACAGGCGAAAGCGTTATTTTAAATATATTAGCCACTACTGGCGGACGCGGTGGCGCGTCTAACTCCGGAGCGGTACGCTTTGAGATTACACCTGCTGAGCAGCGTGAGTCAGATATAGGTTCGCGAGAGCTTGCTAGTGAATGGCGCGATTTAATTGGTGTTATTCCTGGCGCTGAAAGTCTAACATTTAGAGCTGAAATTGGCCGAAGTTCAGACCCAATAGACGTTCAACTAAGTGGTACTTCACTAACAATATTGCAAGATGTAGCTGATAATATTAAAAATCGTTTAACAACGTACCCAACGGTGTTTGATATTGCCGACAGTATGTCTGACGGTAAAGAAGAGTTGCGTATAGAGCTTACGCAACAAGGTTTGGCGCTTGGTTTAAACCGTGTAAATGTGGCAGGACAAGTGCGTAATTCGTTTTTTGGCTCGCAGGTTCAGCGTATTCAACGCGGACGAGACGACGTGCGTGTAATGGTTCGTTTACCTATTGACGAGCGCCGCTCTGTAGCTGATTTACAAAACATACTAATAAGCACTCCCGATGGCGGTTCTGTGCCATTGTCGCACGTGGCAACACTTACGGCAGGACAAAGCCCATCAACCATAAACCGTATTGATCGTTATCGCACACTAAACGTGACGGCTGATATTGAAAAAAACAACACCAACATGACGGTGCTTCAAGCCGACCTAGCACAATATTTAGACGAGTTAATGCAGCAATACCCAGGTGTTGATTACAAACTCGAAGGTGAAGCCAAAGAGCAAAGAGAGTCGTTTGGCTCATTGGCTTGGGCGTTAGTGTTTGTGTTTTTTATAATTTATGCGTTATTGGCTATTCCGTTTAAGTCATACATGCAACCAATTATTGTTATGAGTGTTATTCCATTTGGCATGATTGGCGCAGTAGTAGGGCACTGGATAATGGGTATGGATTTAACAATTATGAGCCTACTAGGTATGCTTGCGTTAATAGGGGTTGTAGTGAACGATTCGCTTGTATTAGTGGATTTCATTAATAAAAAACGCAGCGAAGGTGGCGATTTAATAGAGGCAGTTAAACTTGCTGGCGCATCGCGCTTTCGCCCAGTTATGCTCACCAGTTTAACCACTTTTATAGGTTTAATGCCGCTGCTGTTTGAAAAGGCGACTCAGGCGCAGTTTTTAATACCTATGGCAGTAAGCTTAGGATTTGGGATTATATTTGCGACTTTTATAACCTTATTACTTGTTCCCGTTAACTATATGCTGATGGAGCGCTTTCAAGGTTGGTTTAAGTAGTGTTAGGCATTAAAAAGACAAAGGGATAGGTGTTAGAAATAAGTTTAATATCGGGCTGTGGAAACGCAGTTCGATATATTTAAAGACGAAAGATAGGGAATGTTTAGTTAAAAAGAAATGCTTGAGAACCTAGAACCTAAGCTATAAAGGAAGGTGTTCCCCGAGAATGCGGTGCCCGGTGTCAGTCCTGAAACCTTGAGGTTTCAGGGCGGAAATCTGCGGTTTACCGTAGGCTTCTCGGTACATGCCGAGCTTGCACAATAGTAAACGAACAAAAATCCTGGTATAAAATTTATCGGCTCAGGGACTTAACCAAGCTCCTGCACCCCAGGGAACAAATTTAGTATATAAGACATATTCCAATCCTTAAACCCCAATCGTAAAAAATTAAACTGTTCGCTCAGTTTTCCTGCAAATTTAATCTTGTATTTACTTTTAAGATTGCTTTTTGAACTCAATTTGCTTTTCAATCGCTTGCTTTTGACCTCAGTCATAGAATTCATTGGAGTTGCTTTTTATCGAGTGGTAGCATTGCTTTAATTAGCAAAGCGAAGACGTCATTATGAATAACTTACCAGATTACGAAAAAGCCCAACTTCTTTTAGAGAAAAATGAAATATTTGTATCACCCGCAGAAGCGCATGGCGTTATTAGCGGCTTACTTGCTTGTGGGCTAAGCATTGACGATAAAGAGTATTTAGGCTTACTGAGCGATGTATTTAATGATGGCGAGTCGTTTAGCAACGATTTAAAACAGTTTTTTGGCCAAATTTATCAACAAGTGGTTGAAAGTTTTAATAACGAAGAGTTTCAATTTGACTTGTTTTTACCTAGTGATGACGAAACACTCATCGATCAGGCTAACGGGCTCGTATCATGGGTAGCTGGGTTTATGTTGGGTTTTGGCTTAAAGCAAAAAGATTATGGCAAGCTGTCGGCAGATGTAAAAGAAGTGATCAGCGACTTTAGCGAGATTACACGCCTAGATACAACCTTTGAAGAAACCGAAGAAGATAGCCAAGCACTGCATGAAGTGATTGAGTACGTCCGCGTATCGGCGCTATTGTGTTTTGCTGAGCTAGGCAAAGAGCAAAATCCACAAAGCAACAAAAAAACACTGCATTAATTGAGAACACAATAAAAGTAATGGGTTAGTTATTAATGGTTGAAATACAAAAGTCAGAGTTTAAAGCGCGCCGCGAGCGTTTATTAGCGGCAATGGATAATAACAGTATTGCTATAATTCCCGCTGCAACAGAGCTCACGCGTAGCCGTGATACTCATTATCCGTTTCGACAAGACAGTGACTTTTTTTACTTAACTGGTTTTAACGAACCCGATGCCGTGTTGGTGCTTTGCAAAAACAGTGATACACCCTCACTATTATTTTGTTTAGATAAAGACAAACTTGCAGAGGTATGGCACGGCAGACGCATTGGTTTTGAAAAAGCACAAAGCGAATACTTATTCGACAAAACTTATGCACTTAGTGAGCTAAATGAACAATTATTGAATTTGGTGAACGGCCAACAGATTTTATTTTATGCACAAGGGACGTATCCTGCCTTTGATGGCAAAGTATTTTCAATGCTTAACACTTTGCGCAGTGCCCCTAAAAAAGGGGATACAGCACCGAGTACAATTAAAGATATTCGCCCTTTATTGCATGAAATGCGCTTATTTAAATCGCCAGGCGAAATTAACATTATGCGTGAGGGCTGTGAAATAAGCGCTCGAGCACACATGCGAGCCATGCGTTTTTCCCACGTTGGCGCAACCGAGTTTCAACTAGAGGCAGAGCTTCATCATCACTATGCAATGAACGGTGCGCCACATCCTGCTTATGGCACTATTGTCGGCAGTGGCGATAACGCCAATATTTTGCACTACACCCAAAATAGCGACGTATTAAACAATGGCGACTTAGTACTGATTGATTCAGGCTGTGAGCTACAAGGCTACGCCGCCGATATAACACGTACCTTCCCCGTTAACGGTAAATTTAGCACTGAGCAAGCTGCGCTTTATAATATTGTACTTAAAGCGCAAGAAATCGCATTTAGCGAAATAAAACCCGGTGGCCTTTTATCTCAGGCAAATAAACTCGCTATGCAAGTACTAACCCAAGGGTTACTCGATTTAGGTATTTTAACCGGCGATTTTGATGAATTAATGGCACAAGGTGCCTGTAAAGAATACTACATGCATGGTCTTGGTCACTGGTTAGGACTTGATGTTCATGATGTGGGCGATTACAAGGTTAATAACCAAGAGCGTGTCTTAGAGCCGGGTATGGTGCTAACCATTGAGCCTGGGCTGTATATTAGTAAAGACTCAAATGCGCCTCAAAAATACCAAGGTATAGGTATTCGTATTGAAGATAACTTATTAGTAACTGATTCAGGTCACGACAACTTAACCATTAGTGTGCCTAAAACAATTAGTGAAATAGAAGCGCTAATGCAAAGCGCTAAAAACGCATAAGCTTGGAGATAAAAGTGGCTAAGCAGTTTGATGTTGTAGTAATTGGTGGTGGTTTAGTTGGCGCAAGTTGTGCACTGAGTATAAGTAAAAAAAATCCCAGCTTAAATATTGCTGTAATTGAAGCAAATCAAGTAACCACTGATTATCATCCAAGCTTTGATGACAGAAGTATCGCACTTGCCCAGCAGTCGGTAGAGTATTTACAAAGCCTCAATTTATTTGAAATGAACGCTCCCTATGCTGCGGCCATAAAAAAAGTGAGTGTGTCAGACAAAGGGCACTTTGGTAAAACCCATATACAGTGTGATGAGTTTGCAAAACCCTCATTAGGTTATGTGGTAGAGGTAAACCCATTTGGCAGAGCGCTGCATCAGCGTTTAATGCAATCAAACATATCGCTTTTTTGCCCAGATAGCGTAACAGCGATAAAACAAAACGCCGATAGTAATGAACTTACATTACAAAGTAGCGAAAAACTCAGTGCTAAGCTGTTGGTGATTGCCGACGGTGCACAGTCGCCAACTCGTAATTTATTAGGGCTCGGCTTCAATACTCAGCCTTATAAACAAGGTGCGATTATTGCCAATATAGAAGTCGCTGATGGACACCATCATCAGGCGTTTGAGCGGTTTACCCAAAATGGCCCAATGGCTTTATTACCCATGAGTAATAACCGCTATTCGTTAGTATGGTGTATGCGCCAAGAACATATTGAGCAGTATATGTCGCTAAGTGAACCAGACTTTATAAGTGCGCTGCAAACTGCCTTTGGTTATCGTGCAGGACAGTTTATAAAAGTCGGTATGCGCGCTAGTTACCCTTTAGTTTATGGGCAAATAGAGTCATTAACGACGCACCGCACAGTGGTGATAGGCAACGCGGCACACGCAATTCATCCTATTGCAGGACAAGGCTTTAATTTAGGGTTGCGAGATGTACAAGTGCTGAGTAACTTAATTGCAAACAGTGAACATGATTTAGGTAGCTATGCTTTTACTCGTCAATATTCAATCAAGCGCCGTGATGATATAAAAACCGTAATGACATTGACCGATGCCTTGGTTCGACTTTTTTCAAATTCATCACGGGTGTTAGCGCTTGGTCGAAGTATTGGGCTATTTTCAATGGATTTATTCCCTGCATTAAAAGCCCCATTAGCAAAACAATTAATGGGTCAAGTTAAACAAGGTACACGTTTATGAAACAAGTACAGGTTTGTATAGTGGGTGGTGGCTGCGTTGGGTTAACGCTGGCGCTCGGGCTTGCTAAAGCGAATATTAGCGTGGCTGTGTTAGATGCTGCGCCAACTCAAGCTCCACCTAGCGATGATTATGGCTTACGAGTTAGTGCACTAAGTATAACCAGCCAAACCTTGCTGGAGCAATTAAATGTATGGCCACACATAATAGCTGAGCGTGCTTGTACTTATACGCACATGGATGTACGCGATGCCGACAGCTTTGGAAAAATAACCTTTAATAACGAGCAACTTGAGCTTGAGCATTTAGGGCACATTGTTGAAAACGATATTATTCGCTTTGCGCTAATAAAAGAGCTTGAGCAACAAAGTAATGCCACAGTGATGTTTGATACTGAGTATCAGCAAATACATCAAAGTGAGTCTGACGTATTTATTAATTTAAAAACTGGCGAACCTATTATTGCTAAGTTGCTGGTGGCGGCCGATGGCGCAAATTCAGCGATTCGTAAACAGTTTAATATGGCGCTGAGCTTTAAAGATTACGATCACCATGCGTTAGTAGCGACAGTTAAAACCAAAGAGTCACACGCAAATACCGCACGCCAAGTGTTTTTACCAACCGGGCCACTAGCGTTTTTACCACTAAGCGATGAGCATACTCATTCAATTGTGTGGTCAACCAGCCCGAATCATTGTGATGAATTGTTAGCAATGGACGACACTACTTTTAACAAAGCAGTAATGGCTGCAATAGATGGGCAGTGCGGTTTATGTGAAGTGCAAAGTAAGCGCGTTGCATTTCCACTTAAAATGCGTTACGCCCAACAATGGGTTAATGGCAAGGTGGTGTTAATGGGCGATGCAGCGCATACCATTCATCCATTAGCAGGGCTCGGTATGAACCTGGGCCTAAAAGATGCCGCTTATTTAATTGAGCTACTAAGTCAAGACGCCAAAGAATTTGCCAGTACGCGCACACTGCGTGATTACGAGCGCACCCGTAAGCTCGACGCACAAAAACACATCGCCATGATGCAAGGGCTCAAAGAGCTATTTGAAGGTGCAAACCCAGTTAAAAAGCTGATTCGGGGAGTAGGGCTATCGCTGGTTGATAATCTTGGGCCTATAAAGCACCTGTTCGCCAAAGAAGCGATAGGGAAGTGATAAAGACAAGCAGTCAGTTTTTAGCTATCAGCTTTCAGCCAAAGAAAAACCGATGTTTAGTTTAAACATCGGTTTTTTGTTTATAGGCTAATGTCTTTAAAAAGCTATGCTTTTCAGGCGAGCAAGCTCGGCGTCTACCCCGTAAATATTAAGCACTTATCTTTATTTTATTTGTTGATATAAAGGGAGTATCCAATAATGTCTTCCCGAAACCCGAAACCCGAAACCCGAAACCCGAAACCCGAAACCCGAAACACTTATCTATCAAAGCTTAAAAAAACCTGCTTGCTTAATTATCCTACTAAGCGTAAAATGCGCGCTCATTTCGGCTTTTAAACTATTAATTCCTTGCCTTAAACCGACCGGCCGAAACGGTAGAAGGCTCTATTAACCGTAAGGAATATCCATGCGTCATTACGAAATCGTATTCATGGTTCACCCTGATCAGAGTGAGCAAGTATCTGGTATGATCGAACGTTATACTGGTTCTATCACTGAAGCAGGTGGTACTATCCACCGTCTTGAAGACTGGGGCCGTCGTCAACTGGCTTATCCAATCAACAAGCTTCATAAAGCTCATTATGTTCTTATGAACGTTGAAGCACCAACTGAAGTAATCAGCGAGCTAGAAACTACTTTCCGCTACAACGATGCAGTGCTTCGTAACTTAGTTATGCGTACTAAAAACGCTGTAACTGAAGCGTCTCCTCTTGTAAGAGAAGAGAAGAAAGAAGCACCAGCTGCTTAATTGTTTTGAGTCCTAGCATGGCACGTAGTCAGCAGTTACTATAATGGTTAGCCCATATACGAATCAGCTGGTTATATCTGGGGTAGTTTGTAAAACACCCAAGTTTAGCCAAAGCCCCGCGGGCATACCGCATTGTATTTTTGTTGTAGAACATAAATCGATGCAAGTTGAAGCAGATCTTAACCGTAATAGTTATGTTAGGCTTCAGGTGGTTGCCAGTGGTAAGCAAATGCAACAACAGACTCAACATTTGCACGTTGGGCAGGCATTGCAAGTGAGTGGTTTTTTAAATCGCCACGAAGGTCGTAACGGCCTTAGCCAATTGGTTTTGCATGCTCAGCATATAGAAAGAATTATTTGAGGAATTAATCTCATGGCACGTTATTTCAGACGTCGTAAGTTCTGCCGCTTTAAAGCGGAAGGCGTACAACAAATCGATTACAAAGATCTAGCTACTCTTAGAAACTATGTTACAGAAAGTGGCAAAATCGTACCTAGCCGTATCACAGGTACTAGCGCTAAATACCAGCGCCAGCTAGCAACTGCTATTAAGCGTGCTCGCTACTTAGCCCTTCTTCCATACACTGACTTACATAAGTAAGCAGCGGATTAACACGTTTTTAAAAGGTGTAGAAACATGCAAGTTATTCTACTAGATAAGATCGCTAACCTAGGTGGCCTAGGTGACCAGGTTGTTGTTAAATCTGGCTTCGCACGTAACTTCCTTTTCCCACAAGGTAAGGCAGTTCCTGCAACTAAAGCAAACATTGAAACGTTTGACGCACGTCGCGCAGAACTAGAAGCAAAAATCGCTGAACAGTTAACTGCAGCACAAGCACGCGCTGACAAACTTGAAGCATTAGCAGAAGTTACATTAGTATCTAAAGCTGGTGACGAAGGTAAATTATTCGGTTCAATCGGTACTCGTGACATCGCTGACGCTATCTCAGCTGTTGGTGTTGAAGTTGCTAAATCAGAAGTTCGTTTACCTCTAGGTACTATCCGTGAGACTGGCGAATTTGACGTTGCGATCGCAGTACACTCAGACGTAACAGCTACTATTAAAGTAATCGTTATTGCTGAAGCTTAATTTTTAAAATTAAGTTAAAAAAACCGTGCTTTGCACGGTTTTTTTGTGTCTAAAATTTATAACCCAAAGCAATAAATTGTTTGTTATGGGTAAAATCAAACACCTTTCTAAAATAAACCTTAATTTTCTACAAATATTTTTTATTTCATTTAAACCTTTCTATTCTTCTGCGCGTCTTATAAGTTAAATTGCAATTACATAATTATAAACAGGAAAAATTTGCGATGTTAATGGACGCTAATCAGCCAATAACTGATCAAGTGCAGCAAATGCTTATTGATCAAGTTAAAAACGGCGACCAGTTAGCCTATAAAGCGCTCTATGACATGCATAAAGCAAAAGTTTATGGCTTATGCCTGAGGCTTATAGCCGATGAGGAGTATGCACAAGATGCTACCCAAGAAGTGTTTGTGCAAGTATGGAACAAAATAGCGCAATTTGATGGACGTTCGCAGTTTTCCACTTGGCTTTATAGTGTCGCCAGTAATATTGCTATTAGTTATGTGCGCAGGCAAAAACATTGGCTTAATAAAGTAATTAGCTTTGAGCAAAGCGGAATGGATGAACAAGCTGCACATGACTGTAACGGATTAAATGGGCTAGATAAATTAATTGTTAGACTGCCTGAACGAGCAAGAATGGTATTTGTGCTTTATGCAGTAGAAGGTTACAGGCATGAGGAAATTGCAACCCTGTTAGGCATGGCGATAGGCTCTAGTAAGGCGCAATATCATCGTGCAAGGCAATTATTAAAGCAGTGGTATGAAAATGAATAAAACAAATTTTGACGACTACTTAAATGAGTCTTTAACCCAGTTAGATAAAAATATTCCACCCAAAAAAGAACTATGGAATGGGATTGAGCGCGCAATAATAGCTAATAATCAGCCCACTATTAATACTAATCAATATTGGCCAAAGCTCACCGCCATTGCTGCATGTTTTACCGCGGTTTTGGTCAGCACAGTATTGTTATTTAAAGTACCAGAGGCAAATACTGCAGTGGCAATGAGTGAGTTTTTTACTAAACAAAAACAAAGTTTACTAGTGCAATATCAAAGCCAAGCAGCATTGACCGACAATTGGCAAGTACAGTTACAAGAACTTGAAGATGCAGAGCAAGCAATAAAGCAAACTCTTGAAAATGAACCGAAAAACAAGGCGCTATTGTCTATGTTAGCGCAAGTTTATCAACAACAACTCGACTTAATTAACAAGGTGCATGCACCGCGTTGGCAACACATCTAGGAGAAATAAATGAAAGCAATAATATTTGGGATCGCTTTATTACCCATGGCCGTATTTGCTGGTGAAAAAATAGATCAGCAAATTGAGGTACCCAATGCTGGGGTGATCCACATTGAAAACCAGCGTGGTGATATTAAAGTGACAGGTTGGGATAAAAATCAATTTAAAGTAACCGGTGAACTTGATGATAAGGCACAAGGCTACACACTTAAAACACAGGGTAATAAAACCCAGTTTATTGTGAAAATGCCTGAACTTTCTAATTGGGATAATAACAACAATGGCTCAACGCTCACTATTTTTATGCCAAAAAGTAGTGCGCTAGAATTTGTGGGTGTTAATGCATCTATAACGGCCAAAGAGTTACAAAAAGGTACTGAAATTGATGTAGTTAATGGGGCTATTACAGTAAACGATCTTAATGGCGATATTAAGCTGACCACTGTAAATGGTGACATCAAGGCAAAAGCACTTAATGGTAAAGTTCAGTTTGAAACTGTTAATGGTTCGATTGATGATCAGCAATCTAGCGGCGAAGTTCGTTTTAGTGCGGTTAATGGCGATATTACATCAAACTCGACGGCCAATGATATTCGCTTAGAAAACGTAAATGGCGATATTAACTTTAATTTAGATACAATTAAAGAGTTACAAATAAGCACCGTTAATGGCGAAGTTAAGGTACAAATTAACCGCCTTCTGAGTGATGCTGATGTGAGTTTTGAATCTGTTAGTGGTAACGCTGCGTTTTATTTCCCTGCTGATTTATCAGCACAATTTGAGGTGGAAGCACACGCTGGCGGTAAAATTGACAACCAGTTAACTAACGATCAAGTACAAAAAGCCAAGTATGGCCCAGCAAGTGGAATTAAGTTTAATACTAATGGCACTGATGCTAGCGTAGAGATGAATACTATTAGCGGTGTTATCGAACTTAAACGTCAATAATTAGCTATTTTATTTTAAGTAACAAAAAGCAGGAAAAGATTTCCTGCTTTGCTATTTGCACAGCCCCGCCAAGTCGATAGAATAGAGCTATTCAATTTTAGTACTGTGAAGTTATGGCCAAACCAGATAAGCAAGTCGACACTCTTAAAGTTCCTCCCCATTCAATAGAAGCTGAACAATCTGTTTTAGGTGGTTTAATGCTTGATAACCAAGCATTTGATCGCGTAGCTGAACTTGTTGTGGCGCAGGATTTTTATACCCGTACCCATAAGCTTATTTTTGAGGCGATGACAGCTCTTGCTGAAATTGGTGATCCGATTGACTTAATCACAATTTCTGAGAGTTTAGAAAAAAATAACCAGCTGTCAGGTATTGGTGGATTTGCGTATTTAGCCGAAATAGCAAAAAACACCCCAAGTGCTGCCAATATTGACGCTTACGCAAGTATTGTTCGCGAGCGCGCCGTTGTTCGTGAAATGATTGGTGTTGCCAATGAAATAGCCGAAGCGGGCTTTAATCCTGAAGGGCGTACTAGCCACGACTTACTTGATTTTGCTGAAAGTAAAGTATTTAAAATTGCTGAGCAGCGTACAAAAAGTAGTGAAGGCCCACAAAGCATTCACAACATACTTGAAAAAACCGTTGATAAAATAGAAGAGCTTTATCAATCACCACAAGATGGTGTGACCGGTGTGAGCACGGGTTATGCTGATCTTGATAAAATGACTACAGGCTTGCAGCCATCTGATTTAATTATTGTGGCAGCGCGTCCATCAATGGGTAAAACCACTTTTGCGATGAACCTTGCTGAACATGCCGCAATGACTCAAGACAAGCCAGTGCTTATTTACTCACTAGAGATGCCCTCTGAACAAATTATGATGAGGATGCTGGCGTCCCTTGGCCGAATTAACCAAACTAAAGTACGTACTGGTCAGCTAGATGACGATGACTGGGCGCGCCTTTCATCAACCATGGGATTACTCATGGAAAAAGGCAAGATGTACGTTGATGATGCCTCAGGCTTAACACCTACCGATGTTCGCTCACGTGCACGTCGTATAGCACGTGATCATGGTGGTATTAGTATGATCATGGTCGATTACCTGCAATTAATGCGTGTACCTAGCTTGTCAGATAACCGTACCTTAGAAATTGCCGAAATTTCACGCTCACTCAAAGCATTAGCAAAAGAGTTGCAGTGTCCGGTTGTTGCTCTATCGCAGCTTAACCGTACTCTAGAGCAACGTGCTGATAAACGTCCAATTAACTCAGATTTACGTGAGTCGGGCTCTATTGAGCAAGATGCCGATTTGATCATGTTTATTTATCGTGATGAAGTCTATAACGAAGACAGTACTGAAAAAGGCATTGCCGAAATTATTATCGGTAAACAGCGTAACGGTCCGATTGGTAAAGTGCGCCTAACCTTCCAAGGTCAATTTTCTCGCTTTGATAATTACGCGGGGCCTGCTGTAGATGATGATTACTAATGCGCTTAGCCACTGCTGAAATTAATTTAACCGCGCTTGAACATAACCTAGCACAGGTAAAACGCTTTGCGCCCAATAGTAAAGTAATGGCCGTACTTAAAGCGAATGCTTATGGGCATGGTTTAGTCACTATTGCGCAACACTTAAATGAAGCAGATGCATTTGCGGTTGCGCGTATAGATGAAGCGTTAGCGCTGCGTGCAGGTGGCCTTACAAAACCGATTGTGTTGCTAGAAGGCTTTTTTCATCAAGAAGACTTACCTATTTTACTGGCGAATAATTTTCAAACTATTATTCATGACGAGATACAGCTAAAAATGCTGGAAAGTGTGCAGCTAGATGCGCCTTTAAATTGCTGGTTAAAAATAAATACCGGCATGCATCGTTTAGGTATTGCGCCTGAGCAGTTTGATATGTTTTATCAGCGCCTACAAGCCAGCCCAAATGCACAAAACAAAATAAACTTAATGACCCATTTTGCGTGTGCCGATGATGTAAAAAATACTAAAACAGTGCAGCAAATAACTTTGTTCGATAATTTAACCCAAAAGGTTCAACAAGCTCATTGTTTATCGAACTCTGCGGGAATTATAGCGTGGCCGAGTGGCCATGGTGATTGGGTTAGACCTGGGCTAATGCTTTATGGTGTATCGCCTATGGCTAATCACACAGGTAAAGATCACCAATTAAAGCCTGTAATGCGCTTAACCACTAAAGTGATAGCAGTGCGTAATGTGGGGGCACATGAGCAAGTAGGCTATGGCGGCCGCTGGCAAAGTGATAAAGCTACGGTGTTGGCTGTGGTAGCACTGGGCTATGGTGATGGTTATCCGCGTCATGCAAAAGAAGGCACACCCGTGATTATTAATGGGCATCGTTACGGTATTGTGGGTAGTGTAGCTATGGATATGATCACCCTTGATATAGGTAATAACGAGCACAACGTCCAGGTGGGTGATGAAGTGATTATGTGGGGGCCAGAGTTACCAGTAGAAGAGATTGCACAATGTGCTGATACTATTTCTTACGAGTTATTGTGTAATATCACACCGCGTGTAAGTTATGAGTACCAGCGCTAATGTTTATTATTAAAGATATGCAGTAAGTTTACATTGCTGTCATGATCGTGATGCTAGCTTACTGGGTATGGTTACTCTTTTATAAAGTAAATATCGCTAAAGCCCATACGTGCAAACTCTTGGTCGCGAAAATTGCGTACCGCCGATGAACCTTTAGAGGTCATTTCAATTTGGCGTACCATGTTTAAGTAATTAGTTAAATCGATACCCTCAGCAGCCGCAATAGCCTGATACATATCGTGGTATTTATCTTTTGCGAAGTTAATTTCGCGCGGTTGATTTTTAAAAGTATAGGTAATTCTGCGTGCCATAATAAGCTCAGTTATATTGAGTGTTAGTGTAATTTTACACTGTATTTAAGTTGCGTTGAATGATTAGTTGAAATCAAATAATTAAAAAGTTGAGTTTGAAATGAAATTATCAGTAGAGATCAGTAAATACCCGCTTCATCAAGATTATATTCCCTTTATTAAAGGATTTATTGACCGGTTAAATACCTATGATGATTTAAAAGTGATTACAAACACATTGTCGACGCAAATTTTTGGTGACTATGACTTAGTAATGTCGGTACTTAGTACTGAAATAAAACGTTCATACGAAGAGTTTGGCAAGGCTATTTTTGTTTGTAAATTTCTTTCTGGTGATCTTTCTCCTGAATAATGCTTAATAGCTTAGTGAGCCAATAATGGACTTTATTAACCAAACTCTTGCTGGGTTTACTGCGATGTCACACTGGGAATATATTGCAGTGGCTTTGTCTATGACTTACCTTTTATTAGCTATCAAAGAAAACCTTTGGTGCTGGCCTGCGGCATTCTTTAGTACCTTAATTTACACTATTATGTACTGGAATGGCGCTTTATTAATGGAGTCATTGCTGCATTTTTATTATATGTATATGGCAGTCTATGGCTGGCTAGCATGGAGGAGGAGTGGAGTAGGTAAACAGGAATTAGCAATTACATCATGGCGGGTAAGTCAACATATTGGCATTATCAGTATAACGTCCTTAGTTGCGATAATTTTGGGCTATATAATGACTAATTATACCCATGCTGATTTTGCTTATTTAGATAGTTTTACCACTTGTTTTGCTGTTGTTACTACTTATTTAGTGGCCAAAAAAGTGCTGGAGAATTGGTTATATTGGATAGTGATAGATGCCGCTTCGATGTACTTGTATTACGAAAAAGGCTATTACCCAACACTTGCGTTGTTTATCTTCTACACGCTAATGGCAGCATGGGGGTTTAAAACCTGGTATGAAGAGTACGAGCAAGAGCAAGCTAAGCCTCTAGCACAGTTATAAGAGCCACAATGACCTTTGACAATATAAGCGCTATATTTAGCGCTTTTGACCCGCAACTTAATGTTCTCAGTAGTGAGCGTTTGTATAGTGGTTTAAGTAACGATAATTTCCTTGTCCATACAGCGCAGCAAGCTTATCTATTAAAGAGTTATCGGGAACACTGGCCATCTATAGGCTTAGCAGCGCAAGCAAGCTTTGCAGAGTATAAAGTTTGTCCTGCACCAATGTGGCTCAATGAAGAAAAAAAGTTAGCCATTTTTGAATATATTGACGGTGATATAGCGCAAGACAACTTCACATCTGAACTAATAAAAAAACTGGTCAGTTTACACCAACATAATATTGTAACAGAGCCAATGGATATTAAGTTCGAGCTTGATTACTACTCTGACACCGAACTTTATCAGCAATATCAGCAGGGGGTTGAATCAGCTTTAGTCTATATTTATAGCCAACCTAGAGATAACGGTTTTTGCCATAATGATTTAGTTAAAGAAAATATTATTCTCAACACAGAGGGCATGTACTTAATTGACTTTGAATACGCTAAAACTAACGATGTTTACTTTGATTTAGCCGCATTAGCAGTTAGTTTTGAGTTAACACAAATACAAAAAGCGCAGTTATTGAAAACCTATCATGCATATTTACCTCAGCAGTGTAATTTTAGTCCTTCGATAGAAAAGTTAAAGTGTTATCAAGTAGTATTCTTAGTGCTTTGTATTTGTTGGTATTCTGCGCGTGGTGTCAGTGATAAGGTTAAAAAATTGTGTGAGCAGCTGGATTATCTAATTCAATAAATAGCCCAGCTTATCCCCAAGTAGTTATAAGTTTAGCTACAAACCACCAAATCGAGCTGCTAGCTCTTTATATTTAGCTACTTCATCGGCGTCATACTGTGGTTCGCCATTAGCATCTTCACTTTTGGCAATAAGTAAGCTTTCTCGTGTTAAGCGTTTAACTCGCTCGACTTTAACTCCTAAAAACTCAGCAACTTGTTCTGTTGACATTAACTTCATAATTACTTCCTCGTGTTTAATCTTTCCGTCCAGTGACAATAATAGATAATATGTGTCTAAAGCGTTACTGTTTTTTTATAGAATATAAATAAATAGCGCTTTTTTTACCTTTTGTTAAGTGATTAGCTTAAATTATAGACATGTAAACGAATCATGCTGGTATTTATACAAAGATGCCTTTATTATTGCGCATGCTAAAGCATTGATATCGCGAGTTGATGTGGAGGCAACAAATGTGCTCTCGTGGTGAAATGGATATCACGTGGCCCTCCGGAGGCTGAGTTGTAGGTTCGATCCCTACCGAGAGCGCCATTTGCGTTTTACTTTTTACTCCCCTTCAAAACGATCGTAGCTATTTAAATTAACTCACTATTTTTATTCTCAGTTAAATAATAATATTTGTAGCAATCTAATTTACACCGTTAGGCGTATACTCAGTGCTGCGGTTATAGTTTAATATCAATAGTCGTAGGATTTTAGTGTTAATAATTTATTATTACCCTAAACTCAAAAGCTAGACTTTTATAGCTAAATAATGCTATTAAAAGAAAATATTCCTTAATTATAGAAATCCTCACATTTATGTTAGTTACCTTACCTATATCAGAGCTTATTCCCGGCATGTACGTAAATAGCGTGACCAAGCAGCAGGAGAGTGTTGATGGTATAAAAATTAAAACCAGTGGTTTGGTACGTGATAAATCTATAATTCAGCGTTTAATTACCGAAGGAGTACTAGAGCTTCTTATTGATTTTACAAAAAGTGATGTGGCTGTACCGGCTAAATATAAAGTACAAGAAAAACCACAAGCCGCTGCTACAAATCAAGACAAGCCCGCTAGTAAAAAGCGAGTTGTCAGCTTGCAACAAGAGTTTGCCAAAGCCAGTGTTAGTTATGATGCCCACAACAGAAAATTACAAAGTATTTTTGGTGATTTAACCTCAGGTTTGTCACTGAATACTGATGCGCTTAATGAGATAAGTAATGAAATAGTCAGCTCAGTATTTCGTAATGAACATGCAATGACCATTTTAACTCGTATTAAAGATAAGCATAGCTATAACTGGCGTCATATGATCAACTGCACCATTTTTACAGCGGTATTCGCTAAGTATTTAGGGTATAAACGCGATGTTGTTCAGGAGCTTGCTATGGGGGCATTAATGCATGACCTAGGGCAGGCCAAATTACCTCAAGGAATATTCTCTAAACCTGGCAAAGTTACGGGTAACGAGATGACGGCAATAAAAAAGCATGTTGCACAAAGCCTAGGGTTATTAAAAGGTGGGAAAGGCATCACCTCTTTAATGTTAGATATGATTGTAAATCATCATGAGCGCCTTGATGGTTCTGGTTATCCTCGAGGAGTCGATGACAGCAAGATAAGTCGTCCTGCTCGGATTTTAGCGATTGTTGACGTATACGATGCGCTCACCGCAGATAGACCCCATCAAGAAGGGGATGAGCCTATTAATGCACTGCGTTATTTGTTGGCAAATAAACAGCTATTTGATGCAGAGTTAGTACAGCTGTTTATTAAGTGTTTAGGTGTTCACCCGGTGGGTACTATTGTTAAGTTAACCAATGAGCGTTTGGCCTTGGTGCTAGAAGGTAATCATTCAAATCCAATCAAGCCCAAAGTTAAGCTTTTTTATAACGCAAAACACAACCATCATGTTACCGCAAAAGATATTGATTTGAGCTCAAATAATAATGAAATAAAAATACAAGCAAGTGTAAAACCAGCTGATTATAAAATTAACTTACCTCGACTTTTAAAAGAGCATTTACTGCTTTAGTATTTTTGCATCGTCTTTTTCTGTTTGTTTTAGCAGAAATATACCCACCTAAAAAGCAATTACCCATTAACGTCATCCACAGTAATGTGCCTAATTCTACATGCAGCGCTAAGCAGCAAAAAACCAAAGAAATAATTGCCATGCTAATGGCTGCTAACCAATAGAGATTAACTGGGTTGTCACATTTACCTGCCTGCGTACACGCGCAATAATTTGCTTTATAAAAGAAATAAACACTTAAGCCACAAAAAGTAAGCGCTGTAACAATAAGTAAAATGATCACTGTTTTCTCCCTTGGTGATTTTATTGGCAGTGTAAATTGCAACGCAAGTTAAGTCAATGCAAATGAGAATTAATATCATTAGAGTATATACTCTAATATCATACTTCTGCTCCGATGAGTTTTAAATAGTTGTTAAATTGTCGTTAAAAAACGTGTTTTTTGGCCTTTTTTAGCGTTTTAGTAGGGTTTTTTATAAAAAATTAAGGTAGTGTACGCGGGTTTGAAACTCTAATAACAACACACATAGCTATCCAAACAGTAAGTTTGGCTAAGGACACAACAATGAAATTTACTAAAACTCTTATTGCTGCATCGCTGGCATTTGTTTCAGCTGATACCTTTGCAGCGGCTTTTCAACTTGCTGAGCAAAATGTATCTGGTTTAGGTCGTGCATACGCAGGTGAAGCGTCTGTAGCAGATGATGCCTCTGTGGTTGCTCGTAACCCAGCGTTAATGACGTTGTTTAAAGAGAAGCAACTTAGCGTTGCAGCTATGGCTGTCATTCCTGATGTTAGCCTAAAAGGCACAGGTAATGCCTACGGTTTAGATAACAGCGTACTAGATGATGACAGCATCGCACCTAGCGCGATTATTCCTGCTGGTTATTTCACTATGCCAGTAAACGATAAAGTATCGGTTGGTTTTGGTGCATTTTCTAACTTTGGCCTTGCCACTGAGTTTAACGATGATTACGCAGCTGGCCAAATTGCTGGTGAAACTGAAATTGTTACTGTAAACATGAACGCAAGTGTTGCTTATAAAGTATCTGAGCAGTTCAGTTTTGGTATTGGTTTAAATGCAATTTATGCAGAAGCGAAGATTATTCGTAAGTTTGGCGTAGTACCTCCTGTAAACCCTGCTATTGCATCTATTCCTGCAAGTGCTGATGCTGTTCACCTTGAAGGTGATGACATGGGTTACGGCTTAAACGTTGGTTTAATGTACCAATTAGATGAAAATAGCCGCTTTGGTTTTAATTACCGTACAGAAACAGATATTACTTTTGAAGGTGAGTACTCGAATGAACTACCTTCATTTATTCCTGGTGGGTTAAACGGTCAAGTTGAATTACCTGGCTCAGTTGAAATTACACTACCAGCAATTGCTGAGTTCTCAGGTTCTCACCAGTTAGATGAAAAGCTAGGCGTTCACTACAGCGTATTATGGACAGGTTGGAGCAGCTTTGACTCATTAGAAGCACAAGTAACAGCGCCTACAGGTGACAAATTCAGCGCGTTTGAAAAAACAGAAGATTTCTCTGATGCAATGCGCTACTCAATTGGTACTGATTATCAGTACAGCGAAAACTTAATGCTTCGTGCTGGTTTTGCGTTTGATGAGTCACCTGTATCACAACAGCATTTATCAATTTCTATCCCTGATACAGACCGTTTTTGGTTCTCGTTTGGCGGTAACTATGCGATTGATCAAAATTCAAATATTGATTTAGGTGTGAGCGTATTACGTGGTAAAACACAAAACTTTACTGAAAAAGTAGAAAGCGAAACACTACCACAGCAATGGTCTTTTGAATCAAAAGGTCATGCAGTATTATTAGGTGCTCAGTACAACTACACATTCTAATTCTGCCTTGAGCCTTGAGCCTTGAGCCTAGAGCCTAGACACAAAAAAGCCGGTTACTTCAAATGAAGTAACCGGCTTTTTTATACATATAAATTAACTGGTTACGAATGGCGTAAGCCATCCGTAACAGCTTAATTATAAGCTTTCTATTTTAACTTTTTGCTCTAGTAGCTTCGTTTTAGCATCGGTAAATTCAGCTAGCTTAGCATTTTCTTTAGCGAGTACCGCTTCAGGTGCATTGTTAACAAACTTTTCGTTAGCCAGTTTGTTTTGCACTTGCGCTAGGCCTTTCTCAGCTTTTTCAAGTTGCTTGTTAATACGTGCAAGCTCAGCTTCGACATCAATTAACCCCGCCATTGGGATCATAATCTCAAGGTTGCCAACATAAGAGGTTGCACACGCTGGGGCATCGTCTTTGTTTTCAAGCAGAGTAAATGCTTCAAGCTTAGCGAGTGACGCTAAAAACGATTCATTTTCGTTAATACGGCGCACATCGTCGCTCGATGCATTAGCTAGTAATACCGATAGCGGCTTGCTTGGGCTAATATCCATTTCACCACGAATATTACGAATTGCTAAAATGAATTGCTTAACCCACTCTAAGTCATCCATCGCTTGTGAATCAACATTGGCTTGGTTATAAACAGGGAACCCTTGTACCATAATGCTAGTGCCTGTTGTTTCAAGCCCTGCAAGTGGCGCTACACGTTGCCAAATTGTTTCTGTAATGTAAGGCATCATTGGGTGCATTAAACGCAGTAAGCTTTCAAGTACGGTAATAAGTGTATGACGTGTACCACGTTGCTGAGCTTCATTGCCTTTAAATAGTACCGGCTTAGTTAGTTCTAAGTACCAATCACAGAACTGATTCCAGGTGAATTCATATAATGTGTTCGCCGCTAAATCAAAACGGTAGTTATCAAGGTGCTCGGTGTAGGTTTTAACCGTGGCTTCATATTGACCTAAAATCCAGCGATCAGCTAACGAGTACTGTTTTTCGCTATCGTTAAAGCCACAGTCTTGCTCTTCTGTGTTCATTAATACGTAACGGCTTGCGTTCCATAATTTGTTACAGAAGTTACGGTAACCTTCAAGGCGGTTCATATCCCAGTTAATATCACGACCAGTTGAAGCCATCGCTGCTAAGGTAAAACGCAGTGCGTCGGTACCGTGTGCTTCAATACCGTTTGCAAATACTTTGCGGGTATCTTTTTCAATTTTAGCGGCAAGTTTTGGCTGCATCATATTACCAGTACGTTTTTGTACTAAGTCTTCAAGGCCAATGCCGTCAATCATATCAAGTGGGTCAAGTACGTTACCTTTAGACTTCGACATTTTATCGCCGTTATCGTCACGTATTAAGCCAGTTACATACACGGTTTTAAAAGGAACTTGTGGTTTGCCGTTTTCATCCTTTATAAAGTGCAGCGTCATCATGATCATACGTGCAACCCAGAAGAAAATGATATCAAAACCGGTTACCAACACGTCAGATGGGTGGAAGGTTTTTAAGTCATCGGTATTTTCTGGCCAACCTTGGGTTGAGAAGGTCCACAGTGCTGATGAGAACCACGTATCAAGAACGTCTTCGTCTTGGCTAAGCGCTACGCTATCTGCAATATTGTTATCGCGGCGTACTTCTGCTTCATCACGACCAACGTATACGTTGCCTTCGCTGTCGTACCAAGCTGGAATACGGTGACCCCACCAAAGCTGGCGTGAAATACACCAATCTTGTACGTCGTTCATCCACGAAAAGTACATGTTTTCGTATTGCTTAGGTACAAATTGGATGTCGCCGTTTTTAACCGCGTCTTTTGCAGGTTCAGCAAGTGGTGCAACACGTACATACCATTGGTCAGTAAGTAGTGGTTCAATAACAACACCAGAGCGGTCACCGTAAGGAACAGTTAGGCCATGGTCTTCAATTTTTTCAAGTAGGCCTAGCTCTTCAAATTCAGCAACAATGGTTTTACGTGCGTCAAAACGGTCCAGGCCATGTAAGCGCTCAGGAATTGGCGCATCAAATTCAAGTTCTTTACCATCAAAGGTGTATGTTTCACCTTGGGTTAAAATAGCCGCGTCTTTGTCGAAGATGTTAATCATCGGCATTTTGTGGCGCTTACCAACTTCGTTATCGTTAAAGTCGTGCGCAGGAGTTATTTTTACACAGCCCGTACCTTTGTCTTTATCGGCATGTTCATCGGCAACAATTTTAATACGACGATTAACGATTGGTAGTAAAACCTCTTTACCGATTAGGTCTTGGTAGCGCTCGTCATCTGGGTTTACTGCCACACCTGAGTCACCCAGCATAGTTTCTGGGCGCGTAGTGGCTACAACAATGTAGTCTTTACCGTCTTGCGTTTTTACGCCATCAGCCAGTGGGTAACGTAAGTTCCACATATGGCCTTGTTTGTCTTTGTTTTCTACTTCAAGATCAGAAATCGCAGTGTGTAATTTAGGATCCCAGTTTACTAGGCGTTTACCACGGTAAATTAGGTTTTCTTTATGAAGGCGTACAAATACTTCTTTAACAGCTTCTGATAGGCCATCGTCCATGGTAAAACGTTCACGGTCCCAATCAACAGAAGCACCTAAGCGGCGAAGTTGTTTAGTGATTGTGCCACCAGACTCGTTTTTCCATTCCCAAATTTTATCGATAAATGTATCACGGCCTAAATCATGGCGTGTTTTACCCTCTTCTGCCGCAAGCTTTCGCTCTACTAGCATTTGCGTGGCAATACCTGCGTGGTCAGTACCTACTTGCCATAATGTATTGTTACCTTGCATACGTTTAAAGCGCGTTAAGGTATCCATGATGGTATCTTGGAAAGCGTGGCCCATGTGTAAGCTACCCGTGACATTTGGCGGCGGGATCATAATTGAATATGGGGTGCCTTGGCCAGATGGCTTAAAGTAGCCTTTTTGTTCCCAGTCTTGATATAGAGACTGTTCAATATCTTGCGGATTGTAGGTTTTATCCATTACACAGAACCTTAAATAAGTACTTAAATGAGTTAGTTAGCTTTGTACGCAGTGAGCGTTAGCGATTAATATCTTGCGTGGTGATATTGGCACCGAGTTGGCGTAGTTTTTTAAAGCGCTCACGAGCGGCTTGTTTGGCTACGGGCTCTACGGGTACAAAATCAAAAACTTGGTTAAACCGACGAATAAAATCCGGTAAGTGATTGGCCAAGTTAATTAATACTTTACGATTACCAACAGGTGGTGTTGTGCCAATTTCTACAGGTGCGCCGCCTTTTGGGCCTTCACCTTGTAAATTGTGGGGCACAAAACTGTCGGCATCAAATGTCCAAATAGTTTCGTCAATGCTGTTGGCGGTTGCTTCGCTGTCTACAAAAATAAATACGCGTTGACCAAGCCGATACTGTTGCCCAGCTATTTGAGCTGCTAAAGCAAAGTGATCATCGGCTTTAGCTAATGACTCATCTTGTTGCTTTAAAATGAAAAACTGGGCATTCATGTTCATTGTATCGGGATTTCCCATGACATTGATTGTGCTGTTATTAAATACACACAAATTAAGAAGGGGATTTTGCCATATAACGGGGTTTGCTTCAATTAATACCCAATAAATAAGGCGCTTTAAAAGCGCCTTATTTTATACTCTATATTGGGCTGTGAAGCCTTTTACAGGTTTGTTAGTCTTGGGTTGCTTCGCTAATGCCTGCTCGGTTTAATAAATACTGAGTTAGCATAGGTACAGGGCGACCCGTTGCACCTTTTTTAGCGCCGCTGCGCCATGCCGTACCGGCAATATCTAAATGTGCCCAGTTATACTTTTTAGTAAATTTAGATAAGAAACAGGCCGCAGTAATAGTACCTGCAGCTCGGCCACCTAAGTTAGTAAAGTCGGCAAATGGGCTTTCTAGTTGATCTTGATAATCATCCCATAATGGCAGTTGCCATGCACGATCGCCACTTTGCTCCGACGCTTTTAATAAATCATGCGCCAGTGGATTATGGTTTGCTAATAAACCCGTAGCGTGGGCACCTAAGGCAACAATACACGCACCGGTTAATGTAGCAACATCAATCACGGTTTCTGGTTCAAAACGCTCAACATAGGTTAGCGCGTCACATAACACTAAACGGCCTTCGGCATCAGTATTAAGTACTTCAACCGTTTGCCCAGACATAGTGGTTAAAATATCACCTGGGCGATAGGCGTTTGAGCTTGGCATGTTTTCACAACCGGCTAAAACGCCAATTACATTTATAGGTAGCTGCATTTGTGCAAGCGAGCGCATGGCACCAATAACACCAGCAGCACCGCCCATGTCGTATTTCATTTCATCCATGCCTTCGCCTGGTTTTAATGAAATACCGCCTGAGTCAAAGGTTAAGCCTTTACCAACTAATACGATAGGCGCTTGGTCATCGCCTGCGCCTTTGTAGTTAATTACCGACATAACCGATTCGTTATCACTACCACGACCAACTGCTAGGTATGAGTTCATACCTAGTTCTGCCATTTTATCTTCGCCAATCAGCTCAACAGTGATGTTGTCAAAATTAGTCTCAAGTTCTTTGGCTTGCTCGCCGAGATACGCTGGATTACAAATATTAGGCGGCATATTGGCAACGTCTTTGCACAATTTGCTACCAGCAGCAATCGCTAGGCCATGCTCAATGGCACTTTCACCTATAGTCAGTTCGCGGCGCGTAGGAACGTTAAATACCATTTTACGCAGTGGACGACGAGGGTCTACTTTCTTACTTTTTAGCTGATTGAAGGTGTATAAACAGTCTTGGGTTGTTTCTACCGCTTGACGCACTTTCCAATAGGTATCACGGCCTTTAACGTGTTGCTCAGTTAAAAAACACACTGCTTCCATCGAGCCTGTTTCGTTTAAGGTGTTGATAGTTTTTGAAATAATTTGTTTATATTGTTTATCGTCTAGTTCGCGTTCTTTACCGCAGCCAACGAGTAGAATACGTTCGCTTAAAATATTAGGTACATGGTGTAATAGTAATACTTGCCCTGGCTTACCTTCTAAGTCGCCACGGCGTAATAAATTTGAGATATAACCATCGCTGATTTTATCAAGTTGTTCACCAATGGGGGATAACCTGCGTGGTTCGTATACGCCAACAACAATACATGCACTGCGTTGTTTTTCTGGGCTACCACTTTTTACGTTGAATTCCATTGTCACTCCTGATTTTGAGTCATCTATAGAAGCTAAGTTGGGACTAAAAATGTGTTTTCTAGTCTTTTTACCTAAATTTTTAGGTCTAGCGCTAATATTAGTAGATTTTACTCGACTCTTACTGTGTATTTGAACTTTATATGCTTAAGGGTTACTAATGCAACATTATATCGTGATGTTAGGTAGGATAATTAATATTGATGGCTTATAATATGTGCTTAATACTCATTTAAAATGAGTGAATTAACTAGTTCACTCATTGTTTTTTATTACTAAATTGAAATTCCATGTTTAACAGGGGCGAATGTTGCTAATTTTCCGTTATTTGACCACTGAGGTTTTAAAATCGCAGGTCGCCGTATTTTTAACTTTAATGACCATATTTTTGTCGCAAAAGTTTGTTGTCATTCTTGGTGATGCCTCAGAAGGTAGTATCCCAGCAAAGCTTGTGTTTGCCATGATTGCGCTTAAATTGCCGCAGTTGGCATCGTTAATTTTGCCTCTGAGCTTATTTTTAGGAATTATTTTAGCTTACAGCCGGATTTACGCCGACAGTGAAATGACAGTACTTAAAGCATGTGGCGTGAGTGAGTGGTATGTAGTGCGTATTACGCTAATTTCAAGTGTCATCTTAGCGTTGTTGGCCGCGGTACTTACTTTGTATATTGCACCGTGGGCAAGTGAACAAGAATACCAACTTAAAGAGCAAGCCAAAGCTGATGCTGGTTTATCTGCACTTCGAGCTGGACGTTTTCAACAAACCGGTAACGAAAAAGCTGTGGTGTTTATTCATAATATTGAAAATGGCGGCAAAGAGCTCAACAAAGTTTTTGTGGCACAACTACCCGATAGTGAAAAAAGTGACCTAGCGCGTTTAGTTTATGCAGAGCAGGGCGTTGTTATTGAAGCGCAAAATGGTGAGCAGCAGTTAGTGCTTACTGATGGTAAGCGATATGAAACTGACGGCGAAGCGCCTTCACTTAACTTAACTGAGTTTGATGGTTACAGCGTACAAATTCGCGAGCAAGAAATAGAACATCAACGTCGTAAGTTAGAAGCCGTGCCAACTCGTGAGTTAATGTCCATTAACACTCCAGAAGCAATTGCACAGTGGCAATGGCGTTTAGCTATTCCGTTATCTATTCCATTATTAACTTTACTAGCAGTACCCCTGAGTGTTGTTAATCCACGCCAAGGTAAATTTGCTAAATTAGTGCCTGCTTTGAGCTTATATTTAGGGTATTTCATTTTACTCAACGCGGCTAAGTTTGCGGTAGAAGATGGGAAAATCCCTCCCTCTATTGGCCTATGGTGGATTCACCTAAGTGCATTATTTATAGGTAGTTTATTAATTATTAAAGGCCGCCCATTAGGTGTTTGGCTGAAGGCTGTCGTGACTAAACGGGAGCAACACATATGATGAAAACGCTTGATTGGTATTTAGGCCGTAGCATTATGCAAACCACTGGGTTTGCACTAATGGTGTTGGTGGGGATCAGTACTTTAATAAAATTTATAGAGCAGCTTAAATCGGTTGGCCGTGGTAGTTACGATATTATGACCGCCTTGCTATATACCATTTATAGTATGCCCGGCGATTTAGTGGTGTTTTTCCCAATGGCAGCACTTATTGGTGGCTTAACTGGGTTAGGCGCTTTAGCTTCTAATAGTGAGTTGGTAGTGATGCAAGCCGCGGGTATGTCGCGTTTACAAATCATTGGCTCGGTAATGAAAACAGCAATTTTTATGGCGCTGTGCGTAATGGCGCTAGGTGAGTGGGGGGCGCCCGCTGCTCAGCTGCACGCCAAAGAAATGCGTAACCAAGCTATTCATGGCGGGGATGTATTTAATGCACAAAAAGGCGTGTGGGCTAAAGATGGCAGTAACTTTATTAATATTGAAGATGTTGACCAAAATGGCATGCTGCGCGGCGTAAATATGTACCACTTTGATAAGTCGTTGCAACTTACACAAATTACTAAAGCAAAAGAAGCAGTAGGGCGTGATAATGGCTGGCTACTGCGCGATGTGAACAAAGTATTGATCAGTGAAGAGCTAATTACCACGGAGCAAGTTACTGAAGAGTTTTACTCATCTCAGCTGACCGGTGAAAAACTTGGCGTGGTTTCAGTAAAACCAGAGTCACTGTCATTTTCAGGATTGTGGTCATATTTAGCTTATTTACAGCAAAATGAGCAAGATACAAGTACCTATGATTTAGCACTATGGCGTAAATTAATGCAGCCAGTGTCTATTGCTGTGATGTTGTTGGTTGCCTTATCGTTTATATTTGGTCCGCTGCGAACCGTAACTATGGGGGCACGAATTATCATGGGAGTGGTAACGGGGATAGTGTTTCACTTAACTAATGAGATATTTGGCCCTGTGGTAATGGTATATCAAATCCCAGCCATTGTAGGCGCCGTTCTACCGAGCATTTTATTTACTGGGTTTGCAGCTTATTTGATGAATAAGCGGGTGTAGCTAGACTTAAAGCTTAAATAAAAAACGCGGCCTTTTTTAAAAGTGCCGCGTTTTTTTATGCTTTAGCTTATACCAATTCACTAGATTAAGTATTAATCTAGTTCGCGATACACGCGTTTATTTTCTTCTTTGGTGAGCGTAACCACTTCGGTTTTTGATAAGTAATCTTGTAGTGCTTTTTTATTTTTAAAGTCGACTAATACCACTAGATTTCCTAAACCAAGGAATGCGCTGATACTGCGGATAATAGCTTGTGGCCAGCTAATTAAACTTCCTTGGTTGGTTTGTACTTTTAAGCGCCATGCTCGCATACCAATTGTTTGCCCACTTTTCGTCCAAAAATAACCAAAAAATACCAAGCCAACAAGCACCAGCAGCGAGCTACGAATACCAGAAAGTAATAGTGAATCTTGAATACGTGCAGATACATCTTCAGCGCCATTGAGGGCAATAACATCAAGGGAAATAAGTCCTTGGATAGCAAATAAATACAATACCACCGTTAGCATCGCAAAAGCGATAATAGCTAATGTGTCGTACACCAATGACGCAAAACGACGCCAAAACCCTGCTCGTGGAAACTCAGCCGACATAAATATACTCTCACTGTTAATGTGCGCGATAGTTTAGCAAATAAGCCGCTAAATACTACCTATTACGCTACGTGCTTAACCAGCTATTGGTTCAAATGTTAATGGTTGCCTAAATGTTAAGCGGTCGATCACGCTTAATACATAAAACGCTTGCCGCTTTGCTCATTGTTTGTATAATGCTAGGCAATGAGATGGAAGAGGGTACATAATCTTTCACTCTTAAGTGGTTTTTCTTTATCTTCTCGTGTTTAGAAGGTTAAAGAAAAATGATGCCAGCGTGATGAAATTGGTATACATGGGGGATTCAAAATCCCCTGCCGCAAGGCGTGCCGGTTCAAGTCCGGCCGCTGGTACCACTTTTTATAGCCCCTGCTAGATTTAGCAGGGGTTTTTTTATGCCTAAGATTTTAGTTGCCGGACTCGAGCGGCACGTGAGGTGCCGCTGTTATAAGTAAAAGTCCGGCAACTTAGTACCATTTTTTTATAGCCCCGACCAAATTGGTTGGGGTTTTTTTATGCCTAAGATTTGAGTTGCCGGATTTTAATTACAAAAAATGTGTCCAACATTGCTACTTTTATAAGCAGTAGGTTTTGATCTAAACTTGGCCTGTAAACGTTTTGGTTTACCTAACCTTAAGCTCTGCTTGAGATAGGTTTCTTATCCAGAACTAAGGTTATATAGTAAATACAGGCCTGACTTTAATCGTATTTTTCATTGATACGGGTGTGCTAAGTTATGCAATGTGTTTTGACTCGGGTATTATATACCTCAACCTTTTGTTGCGAATAAAACATCATGACTCAACTAACCGCAAAACAGAATATTCAAGCCATTGTAAAAGCGATTAAGGCTGAAGAAGCATTACTGCGTAAAAAACACCCGCTATTAATGCATCAAAATACCTTAGGAATGGCTATTTTATTACTTTCTTTGAGTGCATTAATCGGAATTGGCACGCTGTATTATTTTGCTATTATTCCCGCTTGGCTATGCATTATTTTAGCGGCCATTGCTACCTCAATTTCCCATGAGCTTGAGCATGACTTAATCCACAAACAGTACTTTAGCAACCAACCATTTTTGCATAATTTTATGATGTTAACCGTGTGGCTGATGCGTCCTAATACCATAAGCCCATGGTACCGTCGCAAGATGCATTTACATCATCACAAAACGTCGGGTACTGAGCAAGATTTAGAAGAGCGTTTGGTAGGTAATGGTATTAAAAATCCGTTTTTACGTGCCTTGGTAATTGTTGATGGATTACTCGGTTTATTAATTAATGCAAAGCGCTTTAGTAAAGAAATTAAAGGTTTTAGCTTTTTTAAAGTATTTAACGCAGGTTTTCCGATTACTACCGCGTATTTCGCCATTTTATATAGCGTAATTGCGTTTCACTTAGTTAATTTGTTCACTCCATTGGCAGCTAATTCACCGGTATTATTGCTTGATGTATTGCATGTATTTGAATTTCTAATGGTGGTGCTGATTGTGCCTAATATTGTACGTTCGAGCTCCCTTAATTTTGTTACTTCAAGTATGCATTATTATGGCGGTGTGAATAATATGCTTGAACAAACTCACGTAATTACTAGCCGTTTGTTTATGCCATTTAATTTATTTTGTTTTAACTTTGGGCATACTCATACTATCCATCACTTTGTACCAAATCAGCCGTTTTATTTACGACAAATGATCAGTAAAAAAATCCTTGAAGTGATGCGCCAACACGGCGTGCGTTTTAATGATTTTGCCAGTATTAAGCAAGCAAACTTGTATCAGTAATACTCAGTGTAAAATGGCATCATAATGCAGTCGGACTCGCAGCAGCAATTAACTCAGCAAGATGCGTTAGCGCAATGTGTACAAGCTATAAAGGGGACCAGTTTTGCGCAAAAGCTGGTTAATTACATTGCCCTTATTGTTGAGTTTGATTGTGCGGTTGTATTGGCTTGCAGAGTAAATAAGCATCCCATTTATTTATTCGATTCTATCGAGAAACAGCGTGAACTTTTATTTCAGCGCTACCTTACTAACTCGTTTGTAAACGACCCTTTTTATACTGAACTGGTTAGTAAAGCTGAGGAAGGAGTATTTCGGCTCGCTGATATAGCTCGTTATCAAGATGAACTGACCTTTAAGGCATATCAACAGCAGTTTTATACTCACACTGACTGGACTGATGAGCTAAGTATTTGTACTAATATAGGTAACGGTCGCTCGATTGTTATTTACCTTGGTTTATTATCCAATAACCAGCGCTTTAGTGCGTTGCAAAAGCAGCAATTAATAGCACATTTTAATTTAATAAAAGCACTGTGTAGCCAACATTGGGGTAGCCAAAAATTACTATTAAATCAATTTAATAGTTCAGTTACTGGGCAGCTTATAGAAAATGCCCTCACGTCATTTGCTAACCAACAACTCACTCAACGAGAGCATCAGGTTGCTTGTTTAATTGTGCAAGGTTGCGACTCCGCAGATATTGCTTCTCAGCTTGGGATCGCCCTAGGTACAGTTAAAAACCATCGTAAACGTATATATGCACAGTTAAACGTTGCTTCACTGAGTGAATTTTTTCGACTGTTTTTAAATCATTTAATGCACACAAAATAAAGCGCGTTTATGTCCCTTTAGGGATATAGTGCACATCGCTGAGTTTAATTAGTATTTTTCTTATAGATAATTTTGAGAAATACGATGACAGCACATTTACTTAGCGACATTATGCAGCGTGGTTTAGTCTCTCAAGTGAGTAGTATTGAGCAATTAACCCATAAGCTTAATACTCCACAGGTGGTTTACTGTGGCTTCGATCCTACCGCAGATAGCTTACACATAGGGCACTTAGTACCATTAATAATGCTAAAGCGTTTTATGGATGCAGGGCATCAAGGTGTGGCATTAATTGGGGGTGCTACAGGGTTGATTGGTGACCCGAGTTTTAAAGCCACTGAGCGTAGCCTAAATACTAAACAAACGGTGTCACAATGGGTGACAGCGCTTGCAAACCAAGTTGAAAGTGTACTTGGTCCGCATTTAAACAAGCCACTGCAGATAAAAAATAACGCTGACTGGTTTAGCTGTATTGATGTATTAGACTTTTTTCGTGATGTAGGTAAACACTTTTCAATTAATACCATGATCAACCGTGAGTCAGTAAAACAACGTTTGCAACGTCCAGAGCAAGGGTTGTCGTTTACTGAATTTAGTTACTCCTTATTGCAGTCGTATGACTTTGCTAAGCTCAATAGTGAGTTAAATTGTACTTTGCAGATAGGCGGTAACGATCAGTGGGGTAATATTGTCAGTGGAATTGATTTAACCCGCCGTTTAAACCAGCAAACAGTGTTTGGTTTAACACTGCCACTTATTACTAAGTCAGATGGTACAAAATTTGGAAAAACTGAGGGCGGTGCTATTTGGCTCGACCCTAAAAAAACCTCGCCGTATCGCTTTTATCAGTTTTGGTTAAATTGTGAAGATGCTGATGTGTATAACTTTTTGCGTTTTTATACCTTTTTATCAGTTAAAGAAATTGAGGCCATAGAAGCAAACGATAAGATAAGCGGCCAAAAGCCTCAAGCACAGCGCATTTTAGCTGAGCAATTAACCCGTTTTATTCATGCTGAAGAAGGCTTGGCAAGTGCGCAGCGTATCACTGAGTTGTTATTTAATGGACAAGTACAAACCTTAAATTTAAATGATTTAGCACAATTAGAACAAGATGGCTTACCAGTAATAACCCTTACTGAAATTAATATAACCACCTCCGCGCTATTGGTTCTCAGTGGTTTAGCAAACTCTAAGCGTGCCGCAAGAGAACTGATAGCTGCAAACGCAGTAAAAATTAATGGTGAAACAATTTCGGCTGATCATAGTCAGTTAAATTTGGCATTGCATCAACGTTTTTGGTTAATACAGCGAGGTAAAAAACAATTTAGGTTAATTAAACTCAATTGAATTTCCCTCTAATGGTGATTTTTTATGTGGTTTTAGGGGTTACTCTTAATCCAAACTACTTAAGTTTTTTAAAAGTCTTCATTGTTTTTTCTCATTACAATAACGGTAATTAATAATTTAATTGCCGTTATTAATGTGTTTTGTAGGCATTTGTAAATCACTGTGAAATGCTAAGTTAAAAGTAACTTTTTTAAGTAGCTGATAATAAAGTAACTTTGCTATCTGTTTTTAATAGCGCTGTGCGCACGAGTTGTTTCTTTGTATTAATCTCTTTACTCACTCAAGCACGTTAATCGAATTGAAATATTTCTGTAATATTTAGGTGTTCTAATGCGCTCTGAAACAAAAACGTCATCAAAATGCCATAATCGGCAAGACAAAAATTGAGATTTAAACATGAGTGAATCAAAGCGCAATACGCTATTAATAAAAACGCTTAACTGGGCTGCTATCGCCTTTTTAGTTTATTTAGTCCTAGTAGCCGTTGGTACTGTCAGTGGTGGTTTTAAATTAGCGTCGGGCGGTACTGAGGGAGCAAAAGAAATTTTTGCATTCGCAACCAACCCGTTTATTGCATTATTATTAGGTGCTTTGGCAACGGCTCTAGTGCAATCGTCATCAACGGTTACTTCAGTAATAGTGGGCCTTGTTGCTGGCGGTTTACCGTTAAGTATTGCTATTCCAATGGTGATGGGTGCAAATATTGGTACGACTATTACTAACACCTTAGTATCTATTGGTCATATTCGCTCTAAAGAAGAGTTTCAACGTGCGTTTGCAGCATCAACGGTTCATGATTTTTTTAATTTATTTGCCGTTATTATATTTTTACCGCTTGAGATAATGTTTGGTTTGCTGCAAAAAATGTCCGCAGCTCTGTCGCACCTATTTATTGGTGATGCCGACTTATCATTAAAGAGCTACAACTTTATTAAACCACTTGTTAAACCTGCTGTGGGTGTAATAAAAGATGCATTTAGCTTCCTAGACACAAAAATGCTAGGTGCAGCGATGGTTATAGCAGGTATTTGTTTGATTTTATTTGCCGTAACTACATTAGGTAAACTACTTAAAAAAGCATTGGTTGGCACTGCAAAAGATATACTGCATGGTGCAATTGGGCGCGGGCCTATCGCGGGTATCACATCAGGTGCAGCGGTAACAGTTATGGTTCAGTCGTCATCAACCACAACGAGTTTAATGATCCCACTTGCGGGAAGTGGTGTGTTTACTACACGTCAAATCTATCCATTTACGCTAGGCGCTAATATTGGTACAACCATTACCGCTTTATTAGCTGCCACATCAATTACAGGGCCTATGGCTGAAGTGGCGCTAACGATTGCTTTAGTACACGTTATGTTTAATGTATTTGCGGTTGCACTAATTTACGGAATTCCTGTACTACGTGAAATTCCGCTTAAGTTAGCCGAAAAGCTAGCCGAAATTGGTACAAAGAATAAATCAGCTGCATTAGGCTATGTGTTAGGGTCGTTCTTTGTGGTGCCTGGTCTAATTGTACTGGCCGTTAGATAAGCAAATAAATGAATAAAAAGAATGCGCTATATAGCTTATATAGCGCATTTTTTGTTTTACCATTGGTAACTTACAGACAGCATGGCATTACGCGGTTTTCCTGGGAAGTAACGATCGCCAGTAAAACTAGTGTAATCTGCGCGCTGTGCGTAAGCCGTGTTGGTTAGATTTATTATTCGCGCACTGAGTAATAATTGTGGGCTAATTTGCCACTGGCCGCGCAAGCTTAAAATATCGTGCCCTTGATATTCATGTAAGTTTTCAGGGTCGGTAAAGTAGCGACTAACATAGTGCCATTGCAACGCAAGACTAATACTCTCGTTGGCTTGCCAGTTAAAATCGATATTAGCAACCTTTCGAGGTGCGGTATCAATATCGTTACCTTTAATATTAATACTGCCGATGATTTGCTCATTCGAGTACGTATGCTTGGCATAAGTGCCTGCGAAGTTAACCGATAAGTGCTGATTAAAGCTATGCGCTAACTCAAGCTCAATGCCGCGATGTCGAGTTTGGCCGTCATTAACAGTAAAAAAGTCACTGTCACGGTAGATGGTATTGTGCTTGCTCATCGCATAAGCCGACAAACCGTAGCGAGTATTGTTGTACACCCCTTTGATACCTAACTCAGCATTATTTGCTATTTCTGCATCTAAGTCGGCAGTACTTTGCTCGCGTTGTAATTGATAAAGCTCAGCTGCTTGTGGGGCTCTATAGCCTCTTGAAAAGTTAGCGTATAGTGTATTGTTAATATTAAGCTGATAGCTCACACCGAGTTTTGGCGAAAGATTACTAAAGCTGTTTTTAGTGCTCTCGGGGCGACTATAACGACAGCCACCAAAACCACATTTACTGCCATCTTCTTTCGTACGCCCTGTAAGCATATTGTTTTGATAGTCATATTGCATATGCTCATAACGTACACCTGCAGTTATAAGCCAATTATTTAGCTGCCAATCAATAGCGGCAAATGGGGCATATAAGGTGGCATCGACTTGGTAATCGTAATGTTTACCTTGCGGCACTGTGGTTACTAAAAACGCAGAACCTTGAGTCGGTTTATCTTGGGTTTGTAAAAAATCGGCTTGGGTAAACTCACCATCAAAACCAAGCTTTAAGTTGGTATTGTCGTTCACATAATGCTGATAAAGCGATTGTAGACCAAACCCAGTTTGGCTATTTTTTTCAAGTGGTGTGCCGGGTAAAAAGTGTTTAAAAAAGTCCATACTTTGGTCACGAATATAAGGAGTAACAACTAGAGTGTTCTCTCCTAATTGCCAGCTTGCTTTACTCCAAGCCCTAAGCGAGCGAGCTTTTCTAAAGGCGTCGGGATCAAAGTTTTGCTGTGCTATATCTTCATCTTTATAGCTTTGAAAACCGCTAATATAACCAGCAGTTTGTTGATCTAAATTAGTATACGTAAGCCCAGAAACTAAGCTTAGGTTGTTATTATTATAGCGATGGCGCACATTTATTTTTTGTTGCTTTACGCTTTCATCATCTCGATAACCGCTATCATCAGTAAAACTAGCATTAATACCTAGGCCTGAATTATCCATGGCATGGCCTGCACGTAATTTATAGCGAGCATAACCATAAGAGCCATAATCAAAGCCTAGTAAACCAGCACCTTGCGTAGTATCAGGGGTAATAACGTTAATTACACCATGCACTGCATTAGAACCATAAAGTGCAGAACCTGGGCCTTTTAATACTTCAATACGCTCTGCCATTTCGCTATGCGCTTCGAATAGTTCATTGATATTACAAAAACCAGCTGCACGAAGAGCTATGCCATCTTCTGCGGTTAAGACACCACCACAAGCGCCCGTTCCAGAAAGTACTTGCGAGCGCAGAGCTGGTAAATACTCTTGGCCATTCCCACGTTGGACATTGGCACCTGCAACGCGTTGTAGCGCTTCCTCTACATGGGTAGGAGCTATAAGCTCAAGCTGTGATTCACTTAATACACTGATCACCAGTGGTAATGGCGTGGAAAGCGCTTCACTACGCGATGCTGTGGTGGTGATACGTTCAATTGATTGCGCGGTATCTTCAGCACACGCACTATTAATTAAACCTAACTGACTGCATAACAATAACGGGGATAAATAGTAATATTTCATAAATTCCAACACATCGGCAATTTGATAAGTTTAGGGTAGGGGATTTTGTGAATTGGTTAAAGCACACTCAACCTATAAACCCGATAAGTAATCGATAAAACAATACAAAAAATGCTCGGAAAAACTAAAGTGAGCACTGAGTAATGTTTAAATAGTAATACACCTACCACTCCGCCGGCTAAAAAACCGGCAATAATTAATACAAAGACCAAGCATTTTCTATTGTCAAAAGCTTCTCCTTTTAGGGCTTTACCAAACATCAAACCCAGATCGGTAAAAATACCGGTTAAGTGAGTGGTTCGCACAACTGCGCCGCTGTAGTTAGTGGCTAAAGCATTTTGTAAGCCGCAGGCCGCAGAAGCAAGTGTAAGTGCGTAAGGGTAAGAATATTGAAGTAGCTGTGCGCTTAACAGCAGTAAAATACCCTCAATAAATAAGAGCGTATCGTAATGGCGGCCTAGCTTAAGTGAACCGCCTGAAAGCATTAAGCCTGTTAATGCCGAGCCAAATATAAAACTCAGTACAATCGCAATTAAAAATAACGCCGCCTTGATGTTGGTAGTAAGTTCAATAGCTAATGAAGTCACCGACCCTGAAACGTGAGAAATTGCTTGCTGTTCAAACCCTAATAAACCTACTGCGTTTACCATACCGGCAATAAAAGCGAGGGTAAACGCACCATATTCGACCCACTTAGGTAGTTTTGTAAACATCCTTTTAGCTCCGGTTTCAGTGTGTAGATTAATCATACACTTAATTAAAGTTAATAAATGAAAAGAGGTTATATTTTTAACATCACAAGCAAGTGATGATCGCTAAATTTAACTTTTGCGTATCAACCAAATTTGGAATTAATATGTTTAACCAAGAACAGCAATCACGCATTATAGAAATGGCATGGGAAGACAGAACGCCATTTGAAGCCATTGAAAATCTGTATGGGCTAAATTACTCTCAATTAGTTAATTTTATGCGGGAGCATATCTCTAGCGGGTCATTTAAAGTATGGCGTAAGCGCCATGCTGGGCGTAAAACTAAACACCTAAAGTTACGCGACCCCGCGATTATGCGCAGTCATTGTAAAACACAGTACAAGCAACGTTAATTTTTCTCATTTCATGTAATGTTCAGGCTTAGCCGTTAATACTCTTCAGTAATGATCACACTGGAGAATCGCCATGAAATCACTAATCAGTATTTTAGTAATGGTTTTTGCGCTAACGGCAACAAACGCATTTGCTGTACCACACAAAGACAAGCATGCAGGCAAGCATGCGAATAAACACGCAAACAAGCATCACTGGAAAAAGCAAAAATATAACCAATACAATAATAAAAAATGGCTTTCTAAAAAACAGGCCAAGCAGTTAATTCGTCAAGGGTGGACTCCACCAGGGTGGCACAGATCTTATCATCAAGGTGATATCCTTGGGCATGACATTTATAAGCGTGCTAGAGTAATAGACCGAGAAAGAGACACAGTGCGAGTTGAAGTTGATCGCACTATTATTCACTTAGTGCACGACACTCGTGAAATACTCTCTATTTTACAGCGCTATTAGGATTTATAAATGCTCACTGTATTGGTCATAGTTACTGGCTTGTTGTTATTAATAACCTTATTACCCCTGTCATACAGTCAGCATTATTTGATACGTAGTTGCGACTTTGTGCGCTTGCAGGTGTGCTACCTAGCAAGCGCTGTAATTATCGTGGCAGTAATAGGTATGTGGCAAATCGACTTTATTGCATACTCATTAATAGCGGCTGTTGCTTTAATTATTTGTGCGCTTCAAGCTAAGTGGATTTATCCCTACACTTGGTTTGCTAAAAAAGAAGTATTAACAGCGCCAAAAAGTAGTGATCATAGCATCAGAATCTTATCCGCTAATGTACTGATGTCGAATCGACATAGTGAGCAGTTAATTGACTTAGTCGATAAATATCAGCCCGATTTACTTATCACCTTAGAAAGCGATAGTTGGTGGCAAGATAAATTGTCCGTGCTTAAAAAGCACTACCCTCATCAAGTACAGTGCCCTAAAGATAACCGCTACGGCATGCATGTATTTAGTAAATTTAACATACTCGATGCACAAATTTGTGCACTTATAGAAGATGATATTCCTTCTATTCATATTTTATTTGAAAACCACCAAGGGTTAAAAATGCAGGGGCATTTTATTCATCCCGCGCCACCAAGCCCAACCGAAGAAGATTCATCACGCCCGCGCGATAGCGAATTAATAATGGTGGCTAAAGCTCTTAAAGATTCAACTCGCCCTACGATAGTCGCTGGCGATTTAAATGATGTTGCTTGGTCACGCAGTACTCGTTTATTTATGCAAATTAGTGGCTTTTTAGACCCCCGTAAAGGCCGTGGTTTTTTTAATACTTTTCACGCTAATTACTTTTTTATGCGTTGGCCGCTTGATCATTTGTTTCATTCAAAAGGCTTTAGTGTAAAACGGATAAAGCGCCTTGCTAAATATGGCTCCGATCATTTTGCCTTACTAACCGAACTGGTATTTGAAGATGCTAATCAGCAATCCCTAGAAACAAAACCAAGCGAGCAAAAGCAGCAAGATATACAAGAGCTGGCAATGAGCAAAGCAGATAAACGCAAAGTACCTATGTTTGAAAAGGGCTAGGTATAGTACAGATATTAGGTTAAAGGTTTTAGGTGAAAGAGAAAGTTAATACATTACGATAGGGCTTTTAAGTTTGCGAAGTTTTCGTAGCAAATTATTTAGTTTAGCGTTAATTAACAAAGAGATTCATTATGTTTAATAAAATCATCGACTTTTGGTTTAATGAGCTTGAGCCTAAACAGTGGTGGCAAAAAGACGATGGGCTTGATGCACAAATTAAAACTCGTTTTGGTGAATTACATCATCAAGCAAGTGTAAATGAGTTATTTGATTGGCGTGAAAGCGCGATAGGTAGTCTTGCTGAAATTATTGTGCTTGATCAGTTCTCACGTAATATTTACCGTGAAAAGCCCGCATCATTTGCTTGTGATGCATTAGCTTTAGCGTTAGCACAAACTGCTATTGCTAAAGGGTTTGATAAGAAATTGACGGATGAACAACGCGTATTTTTGTATATGCCTTTTATGCACAGCGAATCAAAGCTAATTCATAAGGAAGCAGTTAAGTTATATAAAGCGTTAGGTATTCAAAATAACTTAGATTTTGAGTATCAGCATAAGGCGATTATCGATAGATTTAATCGTTATCCGCATCGTAATAAAATACTGGGGCGGGACTCTACCAAAGAAGAGCTTGAATTTTTAAAACAGCCTAACTCAGGTTTTTAAATTTATTAGACAATAAAACACCGCGCTTGCGACAAGCGCGGTGCTTAATTTTACTAACCTGATACCTGATATTAGCTGTGAATCATGATGCTTTTAACATTCACAAATTCGCGAATCCCAAAGCCACCATGCTCTCGGCCATAACCACTGTCTTTAACACCACCAAATGGTAGGTTCGGTTGTGCCAAACCATAGCCATTAATATTGATCATGCCGGTATCAAAATACTTTTTGGCCAGTTCAATGGCTTTTTTCTCATCTTTTGAAAATATACCACCGCCTAGTCCATAGCGTGAATCATTAGCGATACGCATAGCGTCGTCGTTATCTTTGGCTTTAATTAAAGATGCGACAGGACCAAATAGCTCATCGTCATACGCAGGCATACCTGGTTTAAGGTTTTCCAGCATGGTTGGGGGGTAGTAATAACCTGTTTGTTGCGGTATTTCGCCGCCTACAATTACTTTTGCACCCGCATTGACAGAGTCTTGCACTTGCTGATGAATTTTGTCGCGTAAATCTTCGCGTGCCATAGGACCCAGTTCAGTATCTTCATCCATTGGGTCGCCCATTTTTACCGCCTTAAACTGCTGGCTTAGTGCTTCTTTAAAGTCATTGTAGAGTGAATCAACCACCACAAAGCGCTTGGCTGCAACACAGGTTTGGCCGTTGTTGATAATGCGTCCTTGTAAACATGCTTTAACTGCAAGGGCTAAATCAGCGTCGTCAAGTACAACAAAAGCGTCGTTACTACCCAGTTCTAGTACGGTTTTTTTAACATGCTTGGCAGCTTGCTCTGCTACTTTTTTACCTGTGCCATCGCTTCCAGTGAAGGTCACGCCGCTTATAGCCGAGTGTGAAATAAGGGCGCTGGCGGTTTTACCATCAATCAGTAAGTTGCTAAAGCAGTGTTCAGGGAAGCCTGCTTGTAGAAATAATGTTTCAATTTTTTCAGCCATACCAAATACATTACCGGCATGTTTTAATACGGTGGTATTACCCGCCATAATGTTTGCGGCACTGTATCTAATAACTTGATAAAGTGGGAAGTTCCATGGCTGAATACCCAGCAGCACACCGGTAGGGCGATAACTTATGATTGCACGACCTCCTTGCATGTCGCGCTCCTCGTCGCTAAGCATATCGGCGCCATGTTCAGCGGTATAGCGACAAATGTCAGCACAAAGCTGAACTTCTTGGAAGCCTTGCTCATAGACTTTACCCATTTCTTCGGTCATTAGTTTTGCTAAGGCTTCTTTTTGGCTTTCAAATAAAGAGGCTAATTTATTTAGATGTTGTGCGCGCTCGGTAAACGAGGTTAATCGCCATGTTAAGTATGTTTCATGAGATTTTTCGATCACTTGTTCTGCTTGAGCTTGAGAAAGCAGCGTATAGCTATTAATGACTTGCTCGGTTGCGGGATTGATCGTATCAACTGTGTTACTCATTTTACCTCCTAACAAATTATGTAATAGGATAGGTGCAAAACCAAAGCCAGTTAGTTTCTAGATATTAAAAAGTCATAACTATCTGTTAGTAATGGTTTTTATATTGCTTATGACTAAAATCTAGATGTTGTTTGCTTGTTGTTTTTGCTATGGTTCTGTAAATAGTGCAAGTTGTTGAAAAAGTTACAGGGAGAGTTCAAATGAAGCCACCATTGTTTAATACCGCTTTACCGATAATTCAGGCACCTATGGCAGGTGTTCAAAACGAGCAGCTTGCTCTTGCTGTAAGTGAGGCTGGAGGCTTGGGCTCTTTGCCTTGCGCCATGTTATCACCAGCACAATTAATTGAGCAGCTAGAAGTAATTAGCCAAAAAACAACGAAGCCGTTTAATCTTAACTTTTTTTGTCATAGGGTTGCTGATTACACGAACGAACAAAAGCAGCTATGGCATAATATGCTGGCACCTTATTTTGCAGAGTATGAAATTGACCCGCAAAGTTTAACTGCAGGGGCTTCCCGTCAACCTATAAATCAATCGGTTGTTGATATTATTGCCCCCTATAGGCCAGCAGTAGTTAGTTTTCATTTTGGTTTACCTAAGCAAGCCATTGTGGCGCAAATAAAAAGCTGGGGCACTAAAGTAATTTCAACGGCTACCACTTTAGATGAAGCTATTTGGCTTAGTGAAAATGGCGCTGATGGGATTATTGCTCAGGGTATAGAAGCTGGTGGCCATCGAGGGCATTTTTTATCAATGGATTTAAGCTTACAACAAACTACTGAGCAGTTAATTAAACGTTGTGTTGAGCATATATCACTGCCTATTATTGCTGCTGGTGGCATTGCTTCGGCCGATGATGTACAGCGGTTTAAAGCGTTAGGAGCGAGTGCTGTACAAGTAGGGAGCGCTTATTTACTATGTAAGGAGGCAACAACATCAGCTTTGCATCAACAGGCTATTTTAGATCAACAACAAGACGAGACTACACTGACTACATTGTTTTCTGGTAGAGCTGCTCGGGGTATTAAAAATCGAGTAATGCAAGAGCTAGGTGCTATACCAAAGGGCGTTCCTGCGTTTCCACATGCCAGCAGTGCAATAACAGCCTTAAGAACTCTAGCTGAAAAAAGTGCTAAAAGTGATTTTTCACCTTTATGGTGTGGCCAAAAATATATTCCTAGGGTGGGGGTATCAGCGGCTGATATTACACATGCTTTAATGAAAAAATGGTAATTTTTAATGTCTGATAATCCACTTTTATCGCTTGGCGACAGTTATGAAGCACTAGTAAACAAGTTTAAAGTGCAATTGGCTGGTAAGTATCCTCAGCAACTAATAGCGCCCAATACCGTATTAGTGCAACAAGGCGATCTGCAAAGTTATGGGTATTTAGTTGTGGACGGGGTTCTAGGCGCTATTCATGACGACATTGACGGCGTGCAAAAGTGTAAAGAGTTTTATTTTAAAAATGAATTTGCTTTGCTGTTTGCCAATTGGATGACCTCAAGCCCCGCGTTTTATCAATTAAAAGTGATTAACGAAGCCAATGTAATTAAAGTACCACTAACACTATTTGAGCAAGCACAGTATCAACTGATTAAGCAGCAGCTTATTGCACAGCAACTTATTTTTAAAGAAGCCAAAGAAGCATTTTTATTACTCAATAGTCCCGAGCAGCGTTACTGCTATTTACTCAAACATAAACCTCATTGGTTGGCGCAGTTAAGTTTAAGCCAAGTGGCAATGTATATAGGCATTTCGGCTATTTCGTTATCACGAATTCGTAAGCGACTTAACTTAAGTTAAGTGCTGTTTTCATAAAGCACTATACACTCCCCATTTTAAGCTTTAATACCTTGGAGTGTTATGTTTTTAATTGCCCAATCGTTAGTAGCAGTCGCTACTTTACTCGACTTAGCTTCATTTCAGTTTAAATCCCGAAGAATTATTTTAAGCTGTTTATTTACCTCAGTATTATTAACCTCTGCTCACTTTTTTATATTGGGCTATAACAGTGCCGGCTGCTTAATGTTTATTGCCGCGGTGCGTTATTTTTATTGTATTTACTTTAAGCATACTTGGGCTATGTGTGGGTTTATGGCAGTAAGCTGCTTAGCCGTTTATTTTACTTGGCAAGATTGGTTTAGTATTTTCGCATTGGTGGCGACATTAATACAAACTATCGCTTCATTTCAAAATCGAGATTTGCACTTAAGGTTATGTATGGTGGTGGGAACCTCTTTTTGGATAACACATAATATTTTCGCCGGCTCGCCAGTGGCAATAATCATGGAAAGCCTATTTTTAAGTAGTAACTTACTGGGATTATACCGCTTTTATGTGGGTAAAAAATCGCTGAGCGAACCGCAAACGCAACCCTAAACACTTAGGTAAAAAATTGTGCCGCAATGGCTTTTAGTAGGTAAGTTTCGCGAATAATCGATAGCCCTTGCTTGTCACTGTTTGCAAGTGTGCGTTCGTTATGGGCTATCGCCTGGAAAATATCAACCCATTTAGCCTGCATGCCATTTTGTTGTTCGTAGTGTTCAAGCTGTGCTTGGCCTAGTTGCTCATCAATTTGGCAGAGGTAGCAGTATGATTCTATATGAATAATATCAAAGTCATCTTTGTACCAAGGGCGGTACTCTTCGTAAAGCCCAAACTCGCTACATACTTTTATATTTTGTGCGCCAGTTTCTTCACTTAGTTCTCTGATCAATCCCTGCTCTATGCTTTCATGTGAGTCAATCCCACCGCCAGGTAAGCTAAAGTCGTCGTAGCGCTGAGTATACATAAGTAAAATGTGTTGTTGCTTAAATGCAATAGCGCGAGCGGTTGGGCGAGAAAATTGACGACCTTGCTCAATATTGATTGAGGGATGAATGTAGGTTTTTAATAAGCGCATAACAACTCCTGTAATAAAAATAAATTATATCAGTTGGTTATATTAATTGCTTTAATAGAGATTTAATAAGCCTCATAAAATAGCGCTATTTCAGCGCCTATACAGCTACTTATGATTAAACTAGTGGATTAAAAATAAAACAGCTGCATTTTGTACCTTAATTATGTATATCTTTCATTTACATTAAAGGGTAAGTAGAATGGTGAAAAAGCACAGGGATTATTCATGTTAAATATACTTTTAGTCGATGACGACGTCGAATTCAGTGATGTTATTTGCCATATTGTTGAGTTTCTTGGCCACAACATTAATACAGCAACCAGTTTAAAAGAAGCGCATCAATGGTTTGAAAATAACACCTTTGATCATGTGCTGCTCGATTTTATGTTACCTGATGGCAGTGGTTTGCACTTGCTGGATCACTTAAAAATGATTGGTCAATCGCCTAAAGTCACCCTTATTTCAGGTCACCCTTCGGTTAAAGGTATTTTAGCTGAGATGTGTGAGCCTAATGTGTCGCATCTATTAAAACCGCTGCAACGCGAAGACTTAGAACTGGTTTTAAATGGCCCTAAAAAAACAGTAAAAAAAGCGAAAAGCGCCGCTATTACTCATCATTTTGACACGCTTATTGGCGAGTCTGCGCCCATGCAACAGCTTTATACGATGATAGAGCGTGTAGCTAAAACCAATGCTAATGTTATGCTTATGGGTGAAAGTGGCTCAGGTAAAGAGGTGGTAGCCCAAGCTATTCATAATGCTAGTAAATGCGAAGGTCCACTGGTGGCGAGTAACTGTGGGGCGCTTTCAAAAGAGCTTATTGGCAGTGAATTATTTGGCCACGAAAAAGGCGCATTTACCGGTGCCATTGCTCGTAAAGAGGGCGTGTTTGAACAAGCAGACGGCGGAACGTTATTTCTTGATGAAGTCACCGAAATGCCGATTGATATGCAGCCTAACTTACTGCGTGTACTTGAAACTAAAAAAGTAACACGAGTAGGCGGTAATCGTGAGTTACCAGTAAATTGCCGTGTTATTTCAGCGACTAACCGCTCCCTTACCGATTTAGCGCAGAATAATATTTTACGTGAAGATATTTACTTTAGACTGGCTGTTTTTCCAATTGATATACCGCCACTACGAGAGCGAAAAGAAGATATTCCATTACTCGCAAAAGCGTTTTTAGGTCAGTTGAACGATGAAAATGGTACAGCGTTTGCCTGGGCTAACGAACAGCTTAAAGAGCTACAAACATACGACTGGCCAGGTAACGTACGTGAACTTCGCCATGCTATTCATCGCGCTTTTATTATGAGCGACCCGCAAACTAGTACAATTAGTTTACCTGACAACTTAGAATCGCCTTTTTCAAGGGTTAATACTCAATCTGAGGACAAACAGGTATCAGCAGGGCAAACAATTGAAGAAGTTGAAAAAGAGCTTATTCATGCCACGCTCGATAAGGTACAAGGTAATAAAACATTAGCGGCACAAATGTTAGGCATTAGTACTAAAACCTTATACAACCGTTTAAATGCTTATGGTGGTATTGGCGAATACAAATAACCAGCATGCAAATTTAATAACAACAAAACGAGGACTTTAATGGCATTACCACAACAGGCAAAACCTTTGAATGAGCTGGTACACGACGCACGTGCGCCGCTAAACCGTATTTCGATGAATGCTGAGCTAATTAAGCTAGTACTTGAAAACGATATGCCAAAAGATAAAGCACTCGCCGCATTGGATAAAATAATTGCTAATTGCCAAGCGTGCAGTGACAGTTTGCAGCTTATTTCAGAGTCGAAGTAACCCTAATTAATTCAGGATGATAAATGATTAAACGCAAACAGCAAGGCAAAGCAAATGTAGTATGGGCGTTATTTATTTCCATAGTGCTGTGTATTATTGTGGGTAATGCTTTTTTAGCCATTAACACTATTCAAGGGTTATCGCGTACTCAGCAAAGTTTAGATAACACTAATATGTTAAGCACGGCGATAGAGCAATTGCATCTTTCGGTAGTGCAAGCAGAGTCGGGACAGCGAGGGTATTTATTAACCCAAACTGATGATTATTTAGTGCCTTATTACGATGCTGTTGCGCAAATAAAATCCCAAACCAGTCATGTGAATGCCTTGCATTCTGAAATTGATGGGCAGGCACAGCGTATTGCACAGTTGTTACTACTGGTTGAAGCTAAAATAGCTGAGCTGAAAAAAACGGTTGAATTAGCATTAAACGATAAGGAAAAGCGCGCACTTTTGAGGCTCAATACACATGAAGGGCGTGATCTTTACAGAGAGATTCGGGCGTTGGTTAATGATATTCAAGAGCGTGAATTGTTGTTTAAAGTTAGTCACTTTTCGAAATTAGAACAAATTAAGAAAGAAGCTAAAATCACTTTTGGTATTACTGCAGTTACCAGCGCATTATTGATTTTGGGTATGTTTTTATTGGCGAGGTTGAATTTAAAAAATGCGGCCGAGTATCGTGCCGAGCTTGAAATGCAAAATGAAACTTTAGCCAGTAAAGTGACTGAACGTACTCAAGAGCTTACTTTGTATTCTGATGAATTAAGTCGTAGTAACCGAGAGTTAGAGGAGTTTGCTTTTGTTGCCAGCCATGACTTGCAAGAGCCGCTAAGGAAAATTCAAGCATTTAGTGACCGGCTTGAAAGCATGTTTAAAGACGAATTAGGTGAAAAAGGCGCAGATTATATTGCCCGCATGAAAAATGCCGCACAAAGGATGTCTAATTTAATTAATGATTTATTAGAGTTCTCTCGAGTAACAACCCGAGGTAAAGATTTTACCGATACCGATTTAAACAGCATTCTGAATGATATAAAAGGTGATTTAGAAATAGCGATTAATGAGTGTAATGCACAGGTTGTTACGGTTGATATGCCCATTATTCAGGCAGATCCGAGTCAAATGCATCAGCTGTTTTTAAACTTAATTTCCAATGCAGTGAAGTTCAGAGCGCCTAACGTTGACCCGGTTGTTAATGTTGACTTTGAACGAGTGTGTGAGTTTAGTGAAGATCATAACAGTGAAATATGTTGGCATGTCATTACCGTAAAAGATAATGGTATCGGCTTCTCTGATGAGTACGCGGATAAAATATTTGTACCATTTCAACGTTTGCATGGCCGTTCAGAATATAAAGGAACGGGTATTGGTTTATCTGTATGTCGTCGAATTGTAGAACGACACGGCGGCTCTATTGCTGCGATAAGCACCCTAGGTGAGGGGGCAACTTTCATCATTAAATTACCTGTGGATGCAGAGTTATTCACATTACAAGGAGAGGCATAATATGCCATTAACAAACGTAAAACCGATTACCATTTTGATGGCAGACGATGATGAAGATGATCGTTTATTAACCCAAGATGCGCTTGCTGAAAGTCGCGTTTTAAATGAATTACATTTTGTTGAAGACGGTGTTGAACTCTTGGAGTATTTAGAGCGCAAAGGCAAGTTTGTAGATAAAAGCATCTCGCCAAGACCAGGCTTAATTTTACTTGATTTAAACATGCCGAGAATGGATGGTCGTGAAGCGCTTGAAGCTATTAAGGCAAATCCAAACCTAAAAGGCATTCCAGTGGTAATTTTAACCACATCTAAGCAAGAAGAAGACATGGTTAAAGGTTATAACCTAGGCGCTGCGTCTTACATAACTAAGCCGGTTACGTTTGACGGGTTAGTTGAGTTGATGAAAACGCTGGGTAAATACTGGGTTGAGTTTGTAGAGCTACCAAGCACGTTTAACGATTAAGCATATTATTAAAACAGGAGACGCTATGTTAGCAAAGGCAACGAAACTGCTATTGGTTGAAGACGATGAAGATGATTATATTTTAACTCGTGACTATTTAGAGCAGCTCAGTTCCCATGTGTTTGACATAGACTGGATAAGCTCTCCTGAGCAGGCGGTGGAAGTGTTGAGTAAAAATCAACATGATATTTGCTTGCTTGATTATCGCTTAGGGGCATCTGATGGCTTAAGTGTTTTAAAACAAGCGCTTAAAAATGGTTTTTGTGGGCCTATTATTATGCTTACAGGGCAGTCAAACGATGCCCTCGATTCAGCTGCGCTTGATGCCGGAGCTGTTGATTACTTAGTTAAAAACGAAATGAGTGGTAGCCGGTTTGCTCGCTCTATTCGCTACGCATTAGCGCGCCGTGATGTAGAAGATGAGCGAGTGGAACGCTTAAAAGCCGAGGCTGAAAACCGTTCAAAAGATCGCTTTTTAGCACATTTAAGCCACGAATTGCGAACACCGCTATCTTCTATTTTAGGTTATACCGAGTTGTTGATGCTCAGTGACTTTAACAAGCAGGCTGAGAACGAGCTCGGTGTGATTTATCGTAATGGTAAGCATTTATTAAGCTTACTGAATGATGTTTTAGATTTATCTAAAATTGCTGTCGATAAACTCGAACTGAGTTTAGGGGAGGTTAACCTTGATAGCTTAATGGCCGACGTATTTACATTAATGCGCGTATCGGCACTCGATAAAGGCTTATCACTAAAGTTTGAATCACTGGAGCCTTTACCACTAGTCATTCGTGTAGATGCCACTCGAGTTCGACAAATTCTTATTAATCTGATCAATAACGCGATTAAATTTACTGAGCAAGGCGAGATTGTGGTTAACGCGTGGACTGAAGTAGTCAATGAGCGTGAAATGCTATTTTTTAGTATTAAAGACTCAGGCTTAGGTATTGCTCCAGAAAAACAAGCTCTCATCTTTAAGCCTTTTGAGCAAATAGCTGATGTAGAGTCGCGTTCAGTAGGTGGTGCAGGCTTAGGTTTAGCTATTTGTTCTGAACTACTTAGTCGTATGCATGGGGATATTTCATTAGACTCTCACGTAGGTAAAGGCTCAACCTTTACCATTTCTTTATATCCTGGTGATATCAGGCAGGTAGAGCGCAATTTATTAAAACTTGATTTAACCCCCAATATGCAGCAAAAAGTAGCACCCTGCCAAGTGAGCGGTAAGGTGTTGGTGGTTGATGATTTACGCGATTTACGTGTGTTAGTTGGTCACTTAATCGGTTCAGCAGGCGCTGCGGTCGATTATGCTGATAATGGGAAGCAAGCGCTTGAAAAAGTAAAAAAACAGCTAGCAGACGGGCACGCAACCTACGATATTATATTTTTAGATATCCACATGCCAGTAATGGGCGGAAAAGAAGCTGCTATTGAGCTTAGAAAGCTAGGGTTTAAAGGTTCAATCATAGCCTTAACTGCTGCGACTATGAAAGGCATTCATAGCGAACTCAATGCGTTAGGGTTTGACGATATGATTGCCAAACCTGTCGATTCCAACTTGCTTTATCAATGCTTAGAGTTAAGGCTCGGGCAAAAAGAACAGCCTACTTCATCTATTCAGCCAATGCCTAAACCGAGTAGAGATAAGAAGTGCTTTTTATTAGTAGAAGATGATGCTGATGCCGCACAAATTACCCAGCTATTACTAGAAAGCTTGGATGTAGATACCGATATAGCAACAAGTGTTAAAGACTGTAAGGCAGTACTAGAGCATAATAGTAATTACGATAAAGTATTACTTGATATGCATTTGCCAGATGGAACCGGTTTAGAGCTGGCTGGGTTTATTAAACAGCATTACCCTAATATTAAGCGCGTTATTATTAGTGGTATGGAGCCCGATGCCGTGCATATCAGGCAACTAGAAATAGAGCAGGTATTGTTAAAACCAATAAATTTAGCATTACTCAATCAGCTTGTTTAACACCCTATTAGCTTACCTAGATGTTAAAGGTTTAACCACAGATTGGCGTATAACTAACTCGGGCTCAAATAACGTTTGAATAGGGTGTACGCTTTTTTGATACACATGACTAAGTACCCACTGCGCTGCCACTTTACCCATCTCATCGATAGGATAGTTTATAGTGCTCAACGGAGGGTAAACGTGACGGGTAAAAAACACGTTATCGTAGCCAATAATTGAAAGCTGCGAAGGTAGTTGTATACCATGCTCTCTGGCACTCACCATGGCACCAGTGGCCATTTCGTCATTGGCACATACCAAGGCGGTAAAGGCGGGGTTGTTTTTATACAGTGTAGCGAAGCCTTCGTAGCCACTTTCTTCTACAAAGTCACCTTCAAATAAATTATTTTCATCAAATTTAATGGCGAATTCATCAAGCGCTTGTTTATGTCCATTTAAGCGTTCTTGGGCATCTTTTTTCCATAATGGGCCGCTAATATACGCAATGTCTTTATGGCCCGATTCAATAATGTATTTAGTGGCTAAATAGCCACCTTTAGTATTATCAAGAATAATACAGCGGTCGGCGAGCTCTTCAATATAGCGGTTTAGCAAAACAAACGGGGTTTTGCCTTTACTGAGTTTTATTAAGTATTCATCACTAATAGCTTCAACATGCAAAATAAGTGCGTCGCAGTTACGGCTAATTAAAAATTCGATGCCTTGTTGCTCTCGCTCTGCGTCACTGTGGCCTGCGGTAATAATAACGTGTTTACCTTGGTTTCTTAGGGTGTTCTCTATACCGCTCATCATCGGCCCATAAAATGGACCCTTAAGCTCTGAAACTAACAAGCCCGCACTATTCGAGCAATTAGAAGCCAGTGATTGCGCAATAGAGTTAGGGCGGTAGCCCAGCTCTTCCATGGCTAAGGTGACTTTTTTTCTGGTTGCATCACTTACGTTTGCATTGTTGTTCATTACTCTTGAAACAGTGGCAAGTGACACCCCTGCAAGCTTTGACACTTCATAAATGGTGGCCATACTATTCCTTGCTACAAATTGCTTTTCTGTGTTAAATCGGCAGTGATTTTTTTAATGGTTCTATTGTCTAGGCTGTATTTACTCATTATTAATGCCACAAGTACACTACCAATCGCAGGGTAAAGTGTGAATGAGGTTAAAATACCATTTTTAGTTGCCTCGCTTAATTCCACATTGGCTTGATATTGATAATAAGCAAGTAACCAACCGGCAATCGCTCCGCCTAATGCAAGCCCCAATTTGATAAAAAATACGATGCTTGCGTAAACTAAACCCGTGAGTCGAAGGCCATTTTGCCAGACTCCGTAATCAATAGTATCAGCCATTTTTGCCCATAATAAAGGCGTTGCCATTTGAGTGAAAAAACACCATAAAAAATACACTAAAAACGCTAGTAAAACGTGTTCATTAGGAACAAAAAAGGCAATGCAGCTCAATATGGCGGAAATATATTGCAGATAAACATAAGCCGCTTTCTTATCAAGGCGTTTACTTAAAGGTTGTGCGCAAGCGCAGCCTAAAATATTACCAATCATACCTAAGGTTACAAATTCGGTGATTAAATCTTCTTTGCCAAGAACATATTTTACATAGTAAATAGCCAACGTTGTGCGCAATACCATACTGGTTAATAATACCAGCGCTGCCATACACAAGATTTTAAACGGCTGATTTTGCCATAAAACGTGAAGTTGTGTTTTTAAAGATAATTTATGCGGTGGATTGCTCACTCGCTCTTTGGTGTAACGAAAACAAATTAAAAATAACACCACACCTAGGCAACTCATAACCAGCATGGTGAGTTGATAGCCCATTTCGTTATTACCATTGCCAAACCATTTTACTAAAGGCAAGGTGCAGCTTGTAACCAGTAAACCACCTAACATGCCAAATACAAACCGGTATGATTGAATGGAGACACGTTCGTTGGGATTGCCACTTAATACGCCGCCAAGTGCCGAATAAGGAATATTAATTGCGGTGTAAACTAACATTAGCAGGGTGTAGGTAACGAAGGCGTAAATAATTTTGTTGGCGTCATCCATCTCAGGGGTAGTAAAAGTAATCACGCTTATAACGGCAAAAGGGATGGCAAGCCAAAGTAGGTAGGGTCGGTAGCTACCGTATTTAGTATGAGTGGCATCAGTGAGTGCGCCCATTATTGGATCAGTTACTGCATCAATAACTCTAACTACTAAAAAAAGGGTGCCCACAACAGCAGGCGAAATACCAAAAATATCAGTGTAGAAAAAAGTTAAAAACAGCATTACGGTTTGAAAAATAATATTACTGGCCGTGTCACCTAGGCCGTAAGCTATTTTTTCTTTTTTACTCAGCATAAAAGCCACTCGTTATTATTTTTGGCGCTGTTTAAGAAAATCACGATACGCAATTGCGCTTTGTTTTAAGGTACGTTGTTGAGTTTGGTAGTCAACATAGACTAGCCCAAAGCGTTTTTCATAACCATAGGCCCATTCAAAATTATCCATTAAACTCCATGCAAAGTAGCCTTGTACATTAACGCCTTGCTCAACTGCATTATGAACGGCATTAAGATGGGTATGGTAATAATTGATACGTTGTATGTCATCTACTTTACCATTTATTAATATATCAGCCATCGCTGCACCGTTCTCTGTTATATATACCTTAGGTAAAGTGTAACGATCATTTAGTGAAAGCAGTAATTCGCACAATCCCTGCGGGTATATTTCCCAGCCCATATCGGTGGTGGCAACATTCTCTAAAGAAACTTCGCTAAACCAATGATCTGGGGTATTTTTGTAATGAATACGAGTATAGTAATTAACCCCTAAAAAATCGATCTTTTGGCTAATAATTGCCATATCTCCATCACTAATCTGGGGCTTTGCATCATTTGCAAGCTCATTAATCACTTCAGGGTAACAGCCCTCTAGTACTGCCCGTATATACCATTGGTTATGATAGTCATCAGCTAATTTAGCAGCGCGTTGATCAGCAGTGGTAAGCGGATAGGATGGGCTAAAGTTAAGTACTATACCGGCTTCTATCGTGGGGCAATTCTTACGTATCACTTGCATTGCGAGTCCATGGGCAAGCAGTAAGTGGTGCGCTGCTTGGCGTCCTGCTTTTTGACTTTTTATGCCTGGTGCATGTACCCCTATTTCATAGCCTAGGTAGGCACTACAAAAAGGCTCATTTAAGGTCGCATAAGAGTCAACTAAGCCCTCTAGTTGTTGAGTTACTATGTGAGTGTAATGAGCAAATTGATACGCGGTATCGCGATTTAGCCAACCACCGTTGTCTTCTAAATGCTGTGGTAAATCCCAATGATATAAAGTGACATAAGTTTTAATGTTACGCGCTTTTAAAGCTTGTAATAGCGATTTATAAAACGACATTCCTTGAATATTCAAGCTGCCATCTTGGTGTAAAACGCGTGGCCAAGAAATCGAAAGACGATAAGCGTCTACAGCTAAATCAGCAATCATTTGTACATCTTGTTGCCAATATTCTATGTGTTTACATGCTTGGTTGCCGTTACTGTTATCTGCAATAGTGTTTGGTTTGTTACAAAAAGTATCCCAAATACAGGGGAGGCGGGTATCGTAACTTCCCTCTATTTGAAAAGAGGCTGTAGCAACCCCAAAAATAAACGGCGGCTTTAAGAGGGCTGACGTGCCTGGTAAGGAGATTGTTTTAAACACAATGAGATACGTCCTTAAGCTTGCAAATAATAATGAGCTTTACAGTAGTTAGCTAAGCAATATAAATTGCATAATACAACAATGTAAGCGCTTACAATATTTTTGTAAATAAATTGATAAATTTTCTCTATATGCTATAAATGTAAGCGCTTACATTTGGTGTTGCAACTATTATCTGCATTTTAAGTTTTACTAAACGCAATAAAATAGAGGTAACAATCTGATAATTAAAAAATAATTAGAGATTATACTATGGCACATATCACACAGCCACTATCGGCAGCAGAAAACAGCCAAAAACCAGGGTCTACACACACCTTTGCGTTAACATCGCTTACGACCTTGTTTTTTATGTGGGGTTTTCTTACTTGCCTAAACGATATTTTAATTCCGTATTTAAAGGGAATGTTCTCCCTCAATTACACCCAAGCAATGTTGGTACAATTTTGTTTTTTTGGTGCCTACTTTGTTATGTCAATTCCTGCAGGGAAGCTGGTCAGTAAAATAGGTTACCAATTTGGTATTGTTGTTGGTTTGGTTGTTGCTGCGATAGGGTGTGCACTATTTTACCCCGCTGCAGAGGCACATGTTTACGAACTATTTTTACTTGCTTTGTTTGTACTTGCTTCAGGGATCACCATTTTACAAGTCTCTGCCAACCCTTATGTAAGCGTATTAGGGCCTGCAAAAACAGCGTCTTCGCGTTTAACTATGACTCAAGCTTTTAACTCTTTAGGTACAACTGTTGCGCCATTGTTTGGTAGTTGGTTAATTTTGTCAGAAATTAGTCAAGCTACAGCAGAACAAGTTAAGTTTCCTTATTTAATGCTCAGTGCAAGTTTATTAACATTGGCGATTATTTTTGCTTTTTTAAAGCTACCTAAACTAGGTAAAGCGATTGACAGTGAAGCAGAAAACCAAGGTGACACTGAGTTTGTTGATTTAGGCAGTGTATGGAAATATCGTCACCTTATTTTAGGCGCGATTGGTATTTTTGTTTACGTAGGGGCTGAAGTGGCCATAGGTAGTTTTTTAGTTGGCTTTTTAACCCTTGATCATATTGCAGGCTTACCAGAGCAACAAGCAGCACATTACATTAGCTATTATTTTGCAGGTGCAATGATAGGGCGATTTGCTGGTGCTGCGATTATGCAAAAATTAAACGCAGCCAAAGTATTAGCTTGTCATGGTATTTTAGCAGGCTTACTTGTGTTAATTGCTATGACGGGTCAGGGGTCACTGGCTATGTGGGCTATTTTATTAGTTGGATTATGTAACTCAATTATGTTTCCTACTATTTTTAGTTTAGCACTGCAGGGGCTTGGTAAATACACCTCACAGGGGTCGGGTATCTTATGTTTAGCGATTGTTGGCGGTGCTATTATTCCGTTATTACAAGGTATGCTGGCTGATAACATAGGTGTGCAATTAGCTCTTATTCTGCCCATTGGCTGCTATTTATATATTACTTATTTCGCGCTGTTTGGTGCAAAAAAAACAACGTCAACTCCTCTTTGAGTTTTAGGTGAATGCTATGATTATTAAACGCACTTTTTCAATCACTGCGCTGATGCTAGCAGCAATAACCAGCAGCGGTTGTTCGCAACCCTCTAACAGTGCTAGTGATGTTACAAGCCAAAAAGAAATTTGGCCAACAATAGAAACCGGTATTAAAAGCGATGCTCAAATGGAGCAAAAAATCGCTGATATGCTAAAGAATATGACGCTAGAGCAAAAAATAGCGCAAATGATCCAACCTGAAATTCGTAATATCACGGTTGAAGATATGCGTAAGTATGGTTTTGGTTCTTACTTAAATGGCGGTGGTTCTTTTCCAAATAACAATAAACATGCAACCCCTGAAGATTGGGTTGATTTAGCCGAAGAAATGTACCAAGCATCTATTGATGATTCTTTAGATGGCAGCACAATCCCTACAATGTGGGGCACTGATGCGGTACATGGACACAACAATGTTATTGGCGCGACCTTATTTCCGCATAATATTGGTTTAGGTGCTGCAAACAACCCTGCACTTATTGAAAAAATAGCCGCCGCTACTGCGCGAGAAGTAATGGTTACCGGTATAGATTGGGTATTTGCACCTACTGTTGCGGTGGTTCGTGATGACCGCTGGGGCCGTACTTACGAAGGGTACTCTGAGGACCCTGAAATAGTGAAAGCGTATTCCGCTTCTATCGTTAAAGGGTTGCAAGGCGCTGTTGATGAAGACTTTTTGTCAGACACGCGAGTAGTTAGCACCGTTAAGCACTTTTTAGGTGATGGTGGCACTGTCAATGGCGACGATCAAGGTAATAATATCGCCTCTGAAGAAGAGTTATTTGCGCTTCATGCACAAGGTTATGTAGGTGGTTTGAGTGCAGGTGCGCAAACGGTTATGGCTTCGTTTAACAGCTGGCATGGCGATAAAATACACGGTAACAAATACTTATTAACCGATGTATTAAAAGAAAAAATGGGTTTTGATGGCTTTGTTGTTGGCGATTGGAATGGCCATGGACAAGTTAAAGGCTGTTCAAATAGTAACTGTGCTCAAGCTGCTAATGCAGGCTTAGACGTGTACATGGCGCCAGATGAGTGGAAACCACTATTTAGCAACTTGCTTAACCAAGCTAATAGCGGTGAAATTCCACTAAGCAGAATTAACGATGCGGTAACGCGTATCCTACGCGTTAAAGTGCGCGCAGGATTATTTGATAAACCAAGCCCCGCGAAGCGTCCTCTTTCTGGAAAAACTGAAATTATTGGTAGTAGCGATCACCGTGCAGTGGCTAAACAAGCTGTACGCGAGTCTCTAGTATTACTTAAAAATAAGCAGCAGTTACTGCCATTATCGCCTAAGACCAACGTATTAGTCGTAGGCATAGGGGCTGATAACATCGGCATGCAGTCGGGTGGTTGGAGCGTTACGTGGCAAGGAACAGGCAATACCAACAGTGACTTCCCTGGCGGCAGCTCTATTTACGCAGGTATTAAAGATACTGTAGAGCAAGCTGGAGGCAGTGCAATGCTGAGTGTTGAAGGGGAATACAAAGCACGCCCAGATGTAGCCATTGTGGTGTTTGGTGAGCAACCATATGCAGAGGGTAATGGTGATGTTGATAACCTAGAATACCAGCGCGGTAATAAAAGCGACTTAGCGCTACTGAGAAAGTTTAAAGATGCAGGAATCCCTGTTGTATCATTATTTATTAGCGGTCGCCCAATGTGGGTTAATGCTGAGCTAAATGCCAGTGATGCGTTTGTTGCTATTTGGCTTCCAGGCAGTGAAGGTGATGCAATTAGTGATGTATTGTTTAAAAATGCAGACGGTTCAATTAACCACGACTTTAAAGGAAAGTTATCGTTTTCATGGCCGAATAACCCAATCGACAATGAAAACCGCAACGACGAAGCTTATAGCCCATTACTTCCTTATGGTTTTGGCTTAACCTACGGTGATAGCAACGTACTTAAAGATGACTTGGTAGAGCAAACTCAACAGACTGAACAATTGGACGACTTAGTGTTGTTTGAACGTGCTATAAAAGCACCATGGTCGTTGGTATTAAAAAGTGGCGAGCAACAAAAAACGGTGGCGAGCAGTCGCGAGTCATTAGGTGCGGTGAGCATCCAAACATTTGATAAAGAGGTGCAAGAAGATGCACGCGCTATTCGTTTTAATGGCCAAGCGATGGCTGGGGTTAATTTAGCCGCGGCATTCCCATCTGACTTACGCTCATACGTTGAAAACAATGGCCAATTGCAAATGCAAATTAAAGTAGATAAAGCGGCATCAAGCCCGCTGTGGATTGCTATGGGATGTGGCGAAAGTTGTCAGGGTAAGTTTGATATTACCGATAACCTTGAGCAATCAGGTCAATGGCAAACATTAAACATCAACTTAAGTTGTTTTGCAGAGCAGGGTGTTGATTTAGCACAAGTGTTCATCCCTTGGCAGTTAAGTACGCAAGGTGATTGGCATGTATCTATAGCTAAACTAGCTATAACTGCAAATGCTGCTGAGCAAGGAAGTGTTACTTGTAAGTAGTCAATAATCTATTAATAAGCAGGTACTGAGAGTACCTGCTTATTATTTTAAACACATAGTACAAAAACCTACCAAATTAGTCCCTTCTTACTTTTATTCCATTCTATGTGATTGATTATATTCAGCTCAGTAGTAGTCACAAAAACATGATAAAACTGCATTCGCTTTTGTATTAATAATTTGAGAGTATGCCAAAATATTAAATGCGTTATGTAATTAACAGGTGAGAGAATGAATCAAATAAAGCTAGCTTCGCAGAGCATACAGCCTTCAAAAATAGTCTGTGTGGGGCGCAATTACAGTGCGCATATTGCTGAATTAAACAACGAACACCCTGAGCAAATGGTAATTTTTAATAAGCCTAATAGCGCGATCACTAATACCTTACTCTCTTCCCATAACGGTGATACGTTGCATTATGAAACTGAATTATGCTTTGTGATAAAAAATAAGCAGCTTGCAGGCGTAGGGATTGGACTTGATTTGACTAAGCGAGCTTTGCAAAGCAGTTTAAAAGAAAAGGGCTTGCCGTGGGAGCGTGCTAAAGCATTCGATGGGTCAGTATTATTTAGTGATTTTATTGAGTTAACGCCAGAAATGACATCGTTTATTTTTGAATTACATATTGATGGTAAAACAATTCAGCACGGTGATACCCAGCTAATGTTGCACCAACCTGCGCAAATTTTGGCAGAGGTAAATGAGTTTATGGGTTTGGAAGAGGGCGATATTATTATGACCGGCACGCCTGCTGGCGTAGGAATGGTGAATGCCGGGCGAGAGTTTAAAGTTGCTCTTTATTCTGACTCTGGTCAGCAGTGTTTATTGGAGCATCATTGGTCTGTGAATCAAAGTTAAGCACATATTGATTATAGGCTTTATTAAAGTCCTCAAAGTGTTCATTTAACCAGTATTGTTGATTATTTTTGTATTGCTCTGAGGTTAAAATATTGTTTTTTAGTGCGTGATTAATTTTTTTTATTGCCATAGATGCAAAATTATTTGGGGCATTGGTCGCACAACCAACGGCTATTGGAACTAATTTATTTTTATTTTGGGCAATCGGTAGGTTTACAATATTTGATTGATTGCCTTTATTAAAGTGGCTAGTAATAAATGGGTAATCAAGCGAGTAATCTAAAGAGCCGTGTTTTAAGCGCTCCATTACAACACCACTTTCATTATCACTACTCCAGCTCATAGAAACATTAGAGTGAGTTAATGAGTTTTCAATGATATTGTTAATCTGCACAGAAAAACGACGCGCATCAGCTTGACCGTAAGTGAAGTTTTTATCAGCAAGTAAACCCACTAAGTCTATAGGATTTCCATGCTTGGAGGTTAATTCAGGTGCTTTTTCTGCGGTAGTTATGATGTTATGTGGGGGATAAACCGCTGTAGGTAATGAATATAAAAACTGTTTATTTGCACTGCGTTTGTAAATAGCGCATGGGAAACAAACGTTCCTACCCTCATCGATATATTTATTAATCCGCTTTTGCGGTAAAACTAAGCGGGTATGTTTCACCCCTTTTATGCTATGCATCAGCTGTTGTGTTAAATCATCGCATAAGCCAAGCTGTTTTGTTTCTTTGCTTAAATGAAACGGGGGGGTCTTACTTTGTAACCATAAAATTTCTTCTATTGGCTTTGCTGTTTTACTATGACTGCAAGTAGCAAAAGTTACCAAAATGCCAAGACATAAAAAACGAAGTGATTGCATTACAAATAGATCCGCCTAGAAAATTTGTTGCGTATTATACTAGCAGTGCCTAAAAAATAAACATAAAGAACAGCAAAGCATCAATTTCATTGAAACGTATTTATACTTTGCTGTTTTTGATCACCTGCTAGGCTTAAAACCTCTTGCCGTGATTAAATCGCCCTATATAGAACAAACTTTAACCCCCAAAAATTAATAAGCCCTAGTATGGCATTGGGTTATTTCTGAATATGGTATCAATCACTAGAAGTACATCGTCGCTAAGAGTTAGCTCAAATGCATCAATGTCTTCTTTTAATTGCGCCATAGTAGTGGCACCAATAATAGATGAGGTAACGCCATCCACTTGATTACACCACGCTAGCGCTAATTGTGCTGGTGTCATGTTGTGTTCATGGGCAAGTTCAACATACTCTTTGGTCGCCTTTTGTGATTGTGGCGTATCTCTAAAAATACCGTTACGCTGCATAAATGTCCAACGAGAGCCTTCAGGGCGCGCTCCATTTAGGTATTTACCCGTTAATAGTCCAGCAGCTAAAGGTGACCAAGGTAAATAAGCAATATCTTCATGCACACATTGCTCTATTAAATAAGGCCAATCTTTCGCATGCGCTAAACTAAACTCATTTTGAATAGACACCATTTTTGGTAAATTGTGCTCTTTGGCTAAATTTAAAAATTGGCTAATCCCCCACGGGGTGTCGTCAGAAAGTCCACAGTGTTTAATTTTACCCGCTTTAACACACGCATCTAAACCCTCTAAAATATCAAGCATGTCAGCGGTGTGCTGTTTTGCATCGACCTCAGTAAATTTAAGCATGCCAGGCCATTGCCTTGCAAAATGAGGAGTGCGTCGATTTGGCCAATGTAATTGGTATAAGTCAATATAGTCGGTTTGTAGGCGTTTTAGAGACTGATCAACTGCATCAATAACAGCTTGGCGAGTAATATCACCACCATCACGGATCCATGAAAGCCCATTACCGGCAATTTTAGTTGCAATAACAATGTCTTTTCGTTTCTGTGAATTACGTGCGACCCAATTCCCTATAGTTTCCTCAGTTTTACCATAAGTATCGGGAGAGGGAGGAACTGCGTACATTTCTGCCGTATCAATAAAGTTAACACCACGGTCAAGAGCATAGGCTATTTGCTCATCAGCATCATGCTGGGTATTTTGTACTCCCCAAGTCATACTACCTAAACAGACCCTAGAAACACTAATATCACTACTGCCTAATTGACTATATTGCATTACTAATCCTAATTATTCGTTTTCAGAGTTTGCTTTTAAAGCCGATAACAAAGGTTCTGTGATCGTGGCTTTTTGCCCTGTTTTAAAGTCAAACATCACCACTTTTGACATGCCAGTGGTGGTTATCGCATTTTGCGCATGGCTAAATACACTGTAATTCATTATAAATCTGTCTGACTTAATATCACTAATAGTAATACCTACGCTTAATGTGTCAGGAAACGTCACAGGGCGTTTGTAGCGAATATTATTTTCACTGATCACAGGGCCAGTGGCTTTAGCATTGATAGTATCAAATAAATTTAATTTATTTAAAAAGTCGATTCTGGCTATTTCAAAATAACGAAGATAAACACAGTTATTAACATGCTGTAGGGCATCCATATCGCCCCACGCTACAGTAATGTCGGTATGAATAGGGTGTTGTTGTTTAAACGTTTCCATGTATTTATAGCTCTTGGTTTTAAAGTATTTAGATTAGCAACATGGTCGGATGAGCTCAAGGGAATTATAGTTGGCAAAAATTCTAGGGCTAAAATTGTACCTCTTTGAATTCATGACTATAGTAACTATTAACACACAAGGAGATAACTATGCAGAATATAATTAATTGGTTATTGGCATGCACCGTTTTTATAGCGTCGTTTACTTGTTACGCTATGGGTAATGAGGCAGGAGCAATTATTTTGATTTTATTAGGCTTTTCTTTAGAAATTTTATTTTGGATGTATTGTTTTAATAAGCCCAAGAAAAATAGGCGCTCTTTTTAAATAACAACAAGCTTGCTAATTAGCAGCGATTCCACAATAATGGCTGTATAAATAAACAGTTGTTATTGTGTGATGAAAAAGTTTATTCATATAGATATGGACTGCTTTTATGCAGCCGTTGAAATGCGCGACAACCCCAAGCTTGCAAGTGTACCGCTGGCAATTGGCGGTAACAGTCGCCGTGGAGTGCTCTCTACCGCTAACTATCTTGCTAGAGAGTATGGGGTGCGCTCTGCTATGTCTAACTATCATGCCAAACAGCTTTGCCCCGATTTAGTTATTGTGCCGGGTAGAATGGCTGTTTATAAACAAGTATCAACTCAAATCCGCGCTATATTTAACCGCTATACTGATCTTGTTGAGCCTCTTTCACTTGATGAAGCGTACCTAGACGTTACCGACAGTACTGCATTTAAAGGCAGTGCAACGTTAATTGCTGAGCAGATCTGCACCGATATTTTTAATACCACAGGGCTGACCGCTTCTGCGGGGATTGCGCCAATTAAATTTATAGCCAAAATTGCTAGCGATGAAAATAAACCCAATGGCCAATTTGTAGTATTGCCTGAGCAAGTTGACTCGTTTTTAGCCCAATTACCACTAGGTAAAATTCCAGGAGTGGGTAAGGTAACCTTGGAGAAGCTTAATTTAAAAGGGTTGTACACGGGCCAAGATGTTCGCGAAAAAGGGGCTAATTGGATGCAGCAACATGTGGGGAATTTTGGCGTGTCGTTATATCAAAAATGTATGGGGGAGCATATAGGGCGGGTTTCAACTGAGCGGATTCGTAAGTCATTGAGCGTGGAGCATACATATGAATACAACAAAAATAGTCTTGATGAGTGCTTGGAGCAATTACCGCAACTGTTAGGTGAGCTCGAGGTTAGATTAAACAAACAGCAGCTACAAAATAAAATTAACAAGTTAAGTGTTAAAGTTAAATTTGCTAATTTTGTTGTGACCTCAGCAGATCAAGCGAATCATCAATTAAACACGGCTATTTTTAAAGAGTTACTCGCCAAAGCCTATCAACGCGGATTACAACAACCTGTACGTTTATTAGGAATTGGTGTTGGCATTAAAAATCAACCAGAGCATAATTTACAGCTAAGTATTTTAGACGTGTAAAAGCTGTAACTCTAGGTTGCCAGTAAGTATGCAGATTACCGCAGTTTACTGGTTATAAATTGCTAAATAAATAATAATAGGGGCTACGTTTTCTAACAGGATCCTTTTTTATGGCATATCCAAAAGCAGTGCTGGCTCAGCCAGTTAGTGCAAGCCTAGATTGTGCATCACACGATGCACTAATTATTATCAGCGATGACTTTTCTCACATACCAAATACGCCTCTGCGCGATGCAATTTTAAATCAAGCTCAAGTAGACTCTCGCATAGGTAATCAAGTTACCTTGCTAGTAATTGCCGGTAAACGTGTTGTATTAGCCCCAACAGGCCCTTTAAATAGAGATTATGATGATGTACGTCGCTATTTTGATGCGGCTAAATTAGCCATTAACGAGGCTAAAGCGTCAGGCAGTGTTAACCCCGCTATTTACTTACCTGCTTTAAATACCGACAGCCGTTACCAACACGCGCTGGAAGTGGCCTATTTAGGCGCATGCCAAACATTATGGCAGCCTCTTGAAGCACGCGAATTTCATGGTCATGGTATTGAGCCAATTACTCAAATCGGTTTAATTGATGCCAATGAACAAACGATTAAAGCAGTCAATGCATTAGCAGCTGGACAATATGCTGCACGTGATTTATGTGGTACCGAGCCTGAACGTATGGCACCACCACGCTTTGCTGATTACTGTAGCGAACTATTTAATAATAGCGCAGTGAGCGTTAATGTGATTGATGACTTGGCTGCCATTGATAAACACTATCCGATGCTAAGTACTGTTGCTCGTGCATCTTATGCAGTAGAGCGTCATCATCCACGCGTTGTTAAACTTGAATATGTACCAGAGGGTGAAGTAACGCGCACACTGATGTTTGTTGGTAAAGGCTTAGTTTATGACACAGGCGGTGCAGATTTAAAAGTAGGCGGCTACATGGCAGGTATGAGTCGAGATAAAGGTGGTGCTGCTTCTGTGGCTGGATTTATGAAAGCAGTTGCTGATTACCAGCCTAAAGGCGTTAAAGTGATTGCCTTTTTAGCAGTGGTACGTAACTCAATTGGTTCAGATTGTTTTGTTCCTGATGAAATTATTACTAGCCGTGAAGGTGTGCGAGTGCGCATTGGTAATACTGATGCCGAAGGGCGTCTAGCGATGGGTGATTTACTTAGTGAAATGAAGGATTTGGCTGTAAACGAAATAAATCCAACGCTGTTTACTGTGGCTACTTTAACAGGGCATGCTGCACGTGCGATGGGACCATATGGTGCTTATGTAGAAAATGGGCCAGCACGTAGTGCTAATATTTCACGTCAATTAGCTGATTGTGGTGATTTATGGGCTGACGGTGCAGAAGTATCCCGTTCACGTCGTGAAGATTATGACTTTATAAAACCACGCACTTTAGCCGATGACGTACTTTCTAGTAATAATGCGGCTTCTGCCGTCACAGCGCGCGGTCATCAATTTCCTATGGCATTTTTAGCTGTGGTAGGCGGGTTAGATAAGCATGGTAATGAGTCTACTTTACCACTTCCTTATGTGCATATGGATATTGCCGGTAGTGGTGTTGAAGGTGGTGATTGGCAACATGGTAAACCAACTGCGGCCTCAGTAAGCAGTTTATTTGCCCGCTACTGTTTATAATTCTCTATAAATAAGTCTAAAAAGCCCTGAAGATCAGGGCTTTTTTAATTGAGTTAACTAAGCTTAAAGCGCGATACCACGCTAGATAATTCAACACTGCTTTGTTTGAGTTTGTCGCTGGCAAGGGTTAAATCCTTCGTATTACCTAATGATTGCTCCGTTGATTGCGAGAGATCGTTAATTCTTAAGTTCACTTCATCTGCGGCCGATGTTTGCTGCTCTGTTGCTCTTGCAATTTGGCCGTTCATATCGGTGATCACCGATACTAACCTGTCTATTTCATCCAGTGATGTATTTGCTGAAGAGGCTTGTTCAACCGTAGAAATAGAAATTTCTTGGCTAGATTTTACCGCCTCAACTGCGGCTTTAGCGCCTTCTTGCAGTTTAGCGATCATGGCTTGAATTTCATCAGTGCTTTTACCCGTTCGACTTGCTAAGGTTCTTACTTCATCGGCTACGACGGCAAAGCCTCTACCATGCTCACCTGCCCGTGCAGCCTCAATGGCTGCATTGAGTGCCAACAGGTTAGTTTGCTCTGCAATACTTCTTATTACATCAAGCACCGAGCCAATATTATTACTCTCTTGAGCAAGATCAGCGGTTACTTTGCTTACGGTTTCTATATTACTCGAGAGGGTTTCAATGGCGATAATCGTTTTAGATACCACATTTTTACCCGTTGATGCATTACTAGCAGTATCATTTGCGGCTTGTTCAGCGGCTTCGGCATTACGGCTAACATCATGAATTTGATGAGTCATTTCCTCCATTGCAGCGGCTACTTGGGTGCTACTGTCGTTTTGAAGCTCAATAAACGACTGGCTGGTTTTGCTAGAATCATCTACAGCATGGGCATGCTCGTTTACATCGTTTGCGCTTTTGGCGACTAGTACTAAAGACTCTCTAATTTTAGAGACAAATAAATTAAATGATCTCGAAAGTTGAGATATTTCATCATTACCATTTTCGTTGAGAGTACGAGTTAAATCCCCCTCACCTTGAGAGATATCTTTCATCATCTGCGCTGCTAAACGAGTCGGCGTTAAAATGCTTCGGCCAATAAAGTAGCTAAATAACACCACCACAATAATCATAATAACAACGTTGATAATGATGATAGTGCGCTGCTGCGAAAAGGCACTGTCTATGGTATCAAGATAAACTCCCGAGCCGATTATCCATTGCCACTGATCAAAACCTTTAACAAACGCAATTTTATCTACGGGGTTGTCATTACCGGGCTTTGGCCATTTATAAGGCACATAACCTTCGCCGGATTGTTTTACAACGCTAACCATCTCAACAAATAACGGGGTGCCATCAGGGTCTTTATTATTAGTTAAATCTTTTCCCTCAAGAGCTGGTTTTATTGGGTGCATTACCATGGCTGGCTGGTAATTATTGATCCAAAAATAGTTAGTGTCATCATAGCGCAATGAGCGGATTGAGGCGATTGCTTGAGACTGTGCTTGTTGGCGAGTAAGAGTTTGGTTTTGTTCAAGGGCTGCATAGTGCTTAATAGTACTATATGCAGTTTCTACCACATTTTTAGTTTTAAGGTATTGCTCGTTTTTGAGCGCTTGGTATTGGTTACTCAAGCTCGAAATACTCAATACAATTAAACCAAATATTACAATCCCTACTAAAATGGCTAGACGTTGAAATATAGTAAAACGACGGAGATTTAGCATAAACATGTTCCTGTATAAGAGCATTACTTCTCTTTAATAAGCATAGTTAAAATATAGGCTAATAGAGCTTTATTTTCATAATATTGAATTTTTATATTTAGTTGTTAGCGGTTAATTTAAATACAATACAAGTTGCGCGCTCAGGCTTAGATTTTTAGTTACTCTATGCTTAAATGGATTTAATTATTGTTTGTTGACGTTTCAATATATCTTATTTGCATAAAAAAAGGCTGATACTTGTATCAGCCTTTAGTCGAATAATTAACCTAACGTTAGTTAATTTGTATTAAAATTACGGTTAAAGAAGTTAGTAATAGTTTGATGTAAATGAGTTTGAACTTGTTTACCGCGAAGACTATGTTTTGAGCCTGGGTAAGTCATCATTTCAAACTGTTGATTGTTATCTTGCAGCTGTTTAAACAATTTTGTTGCATGGGTAAACAACACGTTGTCATCGGCCATACCATGGTAAATCATTAATGGGCCTTTAAGGCCTTCAGCATATGGGAAAACAGCACTGTCGGTATAACCTTGCGCATTTGTATCAGGGTGACCTAAATAACGCTCGGTGTAGTGAGTATCGTATAAGGCCCAGTCAGTTACAGGTGCGCCTGAAACACCAGCACTAAAGTAATCGCCTGCTTTAAACATGGTCATTAGCGCCATATAACCACCGTAGCTGTGACCATAAATACCAATGCGTGCAGGGTCTACGTAATCAAGTGTACGTAAAAACTCAACGCCTTTAATCTGATCAGCTACTTCAACAACACCTAAATTTTTATATATTGCATCTTCAAACTTTTTACCACGATTATAAGAGCCGCGGTTATCTAGTTGAAAAATAACATAACCTTGTTGCGCCATATATTGAAAATATAAGTTTTTACTACGCCAACTATTAGTTACTCGCTGAGCATGAGGGCCGCCATACACGTTAACAATAACTGGGTGCTTTTTACCCTTAGTCATGTTTGTAGGTTTAAATAAACGGTAATGCATAACTTGGCCGTCTTCAGCGGTAATAGTACCGTACTCAGGCTGTGCTAAATCGGTTAAAAAGGGAGTTAGTGGGTGAGAGTCGTCTAGTTTATTCTCTTCAAGCCACGTAATAAACTCACCATTGATTTTGCGCAGCGCTGCTGAATTTGGCTTATTCACCGATGAACTAGTGTCAATGAAGGTTTTGTTATCTTTTGCCAGTACAACATTGTGGTATTGGCCTTTTTCAGTTATGCGCTTAATTGCTCCTTTTTTAAATAAAGGCGCACTGTATAAGTGGCTTTCAAGCGCAGTATCTTTACGCGCTGCAAAGTAAACTATACCATTTTTTTCATCTACGCCTTTTAAGCTATCAACAACCCAGTCACCAGCCGTTATTTGACGAATAAGTTGGCCATTATTACCGTACAAATAAAGGTGCTTAAATCCATCTCGCTCCGAGGCCCACACAAAATGTTTTTTATCTTTTAAAAACTCAAGATCAAAATGTAGGTTTATCCAAGTATCGCTTTTTTCAGTTAATGCGACGGTTTGCTGTTTTGTTTTACTGTTGTAAAAGCGTAATTCTAAATTGTGCTGAGAACGATTTTGCCACTGGTAAGACAGGGTGTTGCTATCGTTTAACCATTTAGCACGAGCGATATAAATATCTTTATTTTCACCTAAGTCAATCCAGTCAACCATTTGGTCATTAAGCTTTACAACGCCAAGTTGAATGTCAACATTGTTAGTGCCAGTAAATGGGTAGCGCTGATTAAATAGCTTTACTTCATCAGCATAAATTTCGTTACGAATCGCTTCTTGAACAGGGCTTTCATCAACGCGAGTAAAGGCGATTTTAGATTCATCATTTGCCCACCAATAACCGGTCATGCGGCTCATTTCTTCTTGCGCCACAAATTCGGCCATACCGTTTTTAATAACGCCACCGCCATCTTTACTTAATTGAATTTCTTTACCAGATGCCAGTTCTAATGCGAAGAGGTTTTGCTCACGAACAAACGACACAAAATTACCTTTTGGAGAAAAGCGCGCATCGGTTTCAAATGCTTCAGTGTTAGTCAGCTTTTTACTATTTTTTGTTTTTAAGTCGAAGTAATAAAGGTCGCCATTAAGAGGGAATAATAACGCTTTACCATCTTTTGACCATTTGTATTCAAGAATACCTTTACCAAAAATACGCTGGCGTTCACGGCGTGCTTTTTCTTCATCTGACAGGTTTTCTGGGCCTGAAAATAATTGCGCTGAATCAACGAGCAATCGATTGGTGTTATCTTTTAAATTATATTCCCATAAATCATAGCGGTTATAGTCATCTGCTTTACCTTGTAAGTAGGTAACACGGCTACCATCGGGAGAAAACTTAAGTTGTACCGGAGATTTGCCAGCTAGGCTTGGATCATCAAATATACGCTCAAGCGTTAACGGCTTTGCTTGAACGCTTAATGCGCCCGCCATCAGGGGGATTGCCAGTGAGAGGTGTTTTAGTTTTTTTAACACAGGATTGCCTTTACTTACATAAAATTATCCCCGATGGTAAAGCACAAGCGTGTGCAACTGCAACTAAATGCTATAAAGTGTGAAGTAAAATAACCTAAGGATTTAACATGCGCGAAACATCATTTACCTTAGCCCCAGAGCTGACAAGAGATTGTATTGAACTGGCCGATTGGCCTCTTTGTAAGGTATTACTACTAAATGACAGCCAATACCCATGGTTTATATTAGTTCCTAGAATAGCGGGTTTAAAAGAGATAATAGATTTAACCGAGCAGCAACAAATTACTTATTTACAGGAGTCGGCTAAGCTCAGTCATTTATTAATTGAGGTGTTTAATCCTGATAAGTTAAATGTGGCCGCGCTTGGCAATATGGTACCGCAATTACATATTCATCATATAGCGCGTTTTAAAACAGATATTGCATGGCCTGCGCCGGTATGGGGCAAGTTCCCAAGTGTCCCTTATACTAATGAGCAGATAGAGCAATTAAAAACGCATTTTTAAAATCAGAATGGGTTACTTTGAGGAGATAGTATGAAATTAATAAAACAACTCTGCACTAGTGTATTTATAGCAGCCATTGCTGTTTCAACAGTAATAGCGAGCGAGCAGCCGGTAGCTACGGATGTGGTAAATAACGTTAGCATTAAAAACTTTGCAGCACATAACAACCTGGTTTTTTCAGCAGCGCAACCGACTAAAGAGCAGTTTAAGCAATTATCGCAAGCCAAGGTAAAGCATGTTATTAATTTACGTGCAGCAGATGAGCAAGACTGGGATGAAGGCGCGTTAGTCAACTCTTTAGGAATGAGCTACCACGCAATTGAGATTGCGGGTGCAAAAGACGTAAACACTGATAATGCAAAGCAGTTAGCCAATCTTTTAGAGCAACTTAAAGGTGAGTCGGTGGTTGTTCATTGTGCAAGTAGCAACCGTGTTGGCGCGTTAATGGCTATTTCAGCCCACCAGCAAGGTACAGATATAGAGTCTGCGATTGAAATCGGTAAGCAGTGGGGAATGGCAAGCCTTGAGCCGGTTGTTCGCAAAGTGGTGAATGACAAATAAGCATACTGATAAGTAATAAAAAAGCGTTACAATGTAACGCTTTTTATTTAATTAGCTTTTGTTAATCAAGGCCAAGCACATCTTTACCTTGTTTAAAGGTCACATCTACAGGGATGTTCGCTTTGCTTAACTTTTCTAAGTCTTTAGCAAGTTCCGCTTTAATATCGCCATGAGTGGCAATGAGTTGATCTACTTTTTCGTAATCACCGTCACCTTGTAGAGTTAAAATAAGGCGCGATAATTTTGCCATGGCATCACCCATTTTATCCATGTTGATGCTGTATAGCCCATCTTCATTTTTGGAAAAAGCACCTTCTTGAGCAAAAAAGTTAAAGCGGATCATGTTTGCTTTACCATGTGCACTTGAGGCACCGAAACGTACTGAGCGGAAAATACCCGCCATAAAGGTGGTGTAGTAATCTTCTAAAGTCCCTTCAGTGATCTCACCTTTTTTAAGTAACTGTTCAACCATGTATAAACCAAGAATATCGGCTTTACCTTCTTCTAAAGCACTAGCGTGTTCTTGAAGTGATTGGCGAACGGTACCTTTACCCGTTAAGGTGTTTTTAATCCCTAAACCGTGAGCCACTTCATGGAACATGGTATTGGCAAAAAATGCATCAAAGGTAATGTGTTTGCGTTGCTCTGGCACAATTAACTGCTCTGAGATAGGCACTAAAATTTTATCAAACTTCGCACGCATTGCGTTTTTAAGCTGTAAACGACGAGTGCCTTTTTCTAATTGCACCTGCTCATCATTGGGCAAGTTAATTGCAATGGTTTTACTGCCAGCATTTGAGTGCCCAGCATAATAAACAACATCATAGGCATTTAAGTCAGCATCTGATCCTGGTACTTCTTGCTTGTATTTGCTATCGACAGGTAAGCCTTTTTGCAGCTCAGGTAAAAAGGCAGCAAATTTAGCCAGGCGTTCGCTCCATTTTAAATCTTTAATTAGTACATACGATTCATAGGCAGCACGGTAACCAAATAATTGGTCTTCGTAGTTTTCAATTGGGCCAATAACCACATCAATTGGATTATTTTTCATATCCATCCAAGCGAAGTCAGAGGCTTGGAAGTCATCGCTTTGTATTGCGTCAGCTCGTAAGTTTAGGTAGTTGGCGAATTCTTTGTCGTCGGCTAGCTTGCTGGCTTCTCTAAGTAACTCAGCAGCTTGAGCAAGCTCTACGGCATATTCTTCTGAATAAGGAGTGCTGTATAAGTTGCCTAGTTCATCACGTTTAATCAGTGAGTAAAGCCCTGTTTTATCTTTTACATCAGCGTTATTAAGCTCTTCTTTGGTGATGTCGGCTGGGTAAAAGCCTGCACCAAGCGGCTTTTCTTTATAGCCTGATAAGAATACTTCATCGCCGTTTAAGCGATCCCATGGGCCATAGTTAATATCAGCAAACTGACGTACTTTTTCATCATCTAGTTGTGCTAAAAAGTCTTGCTTATCTTTACCAAATGCTTGCTTCCAGAATAAATCATCCATAATTTTTGAAGCATCAATAAGTTTAGCTACCATAGCTTTTTGATTGTCAGACAAGTGTGATAAGTCACTTTGTAAACTAAAGTCTGTATATATGTCTAAGCGTTGACGGTCAATATTAACAAGCGCTGGCCCAGAAGGCGTTTGAGAAGCCGTTGGCGCTGAGCTTTGCGGCGTATTACTTGAAGACGGTGCTTGCTCAGAGCAGGCACTAAGAAAAACGATGCCAGAGAGCAGTATTGCTTGGCTAATTTTATTTAAGATCATTATATTGCCTTTAAAAAGTCTATTTTATAACTTGTATACTGTAAGTTAAGGTACTGAAGCGTGTTAATGTGCCTTAGCATGTTTGCATTAAAGCAAAACCCACTAGCAAATAGCAAGTATTAGGCGTTAGTGCGCATAAATCAGTGAGGCACTAGTAAATAATCAATAATTATCTACAATTTTTTCTACTTTGGGTATATGTTTAGTACTGCTAAGCTTTGAAATAATTAATAATATAAGACTTGCTGTAAAGTGTAGGTCATTAAGCAAAGGGATATTTTATGTCTACAGAAAATGCCTTACTCACAATTTTGGTTGACAGAATTAACAACGACACACTGGTGTTACCTACGTTACCAGAGGTAGCGATTAAGGTTCGTCAAGCCGCTGACAATCCAGATGTAAATTTGATGCAAATGTCAGATGCAATAGCACATGACCCAGCACTGTCTGCGCGAATGATTAAAGTAGCAAATAGTGCCATTATGGGTCGTGCTGTAAAGGTGTCTAACTTACATCAAGCAGTGACACGTATTGGCTTAAGGCAAATAAAAAATATAGCTACAGCCATGGCAATGGAGCAGCTGTTTGTATCTAATAATGAGCTAATAAAGGGATACATGGGCAAGGCGTGGCAAAAAACGCTGCATGTGGCCTCGCATTCTATTTCATTGATGGAGTTTTACTTAAAAAGAAATACTCACACTTCGCTTAACCGTGATGCCATTACACTAGCTTCATTGGTTTATAATATTGGGGTATTACCGATTTTAACTGAAGCTGAGCGACATCCAGAAGTGTTTGCCAATCCGAGTTTTTTAGCGCATGCAATTCAGCGTTTAAGCGGTAAAATTGGTGGCTCAATAATGAAAGCATGGGAATTCCCTGATGTGTTTGTAGAGGTTGCACAGCACTGGGCTGATGTTAACTATCGCTCTACTGAAGTGAGTTATATCGACTTTATTCGCATTGGTGCAATCCTTGAGGGAACCCTACAAGTATCAGATAAATCTGCGGCGCTACAAACTTATATTGATAAAGGCATTTTTCCTTCATTAGAAATGTTAGAGAGTGAGGAATACTTGCATATGGTTGAAGACGTAAAAGAAATGTTTAGCTAAATTTTTGAACAATAAAAAGCACGATACTAATCGTGCTTTTTATTTGTTTAATAAAGCTTTTACGCTAAATCGTCTGCATCACCTAAGCCTTGAGTAAGCTCTTCAAGAAGCTGTTTTATTTCCTCAGATGCAAGAATAAAGTCAGCGTCTAGTTTAACCGCCATATCTTCTTTAGGAATATCGGCATTTTCTTCTTTAAGTGTTTCGCTATAGCTTAAACGTTTAATTGAACCATCGTTTTGTAGCATAAACTTAACGCGTTCTTGCCAATCCAAGGCAAGCTTAGTTACGCGTTTACCACTTTCAAGGTGCGATTTTACTTCGTCACACGCTAAGTCATGGCCTTTAAGCTTAACTTGGGCTCCACTGTCATCCGCTTCTTCAAGCTCAGCATCAGAGCCTATAGCGAAGCCCTCTGGAGTACTAAAATTAGTAAGCCAGTCAGTTAAAAATACATCTAAATCATAGTTAGCAAACGCAGGAACAACGGGTAGCGTACCTAATGATTTACGTAGTAACGCCAGAAGCTCTTCCGCTTTATTAAAGCTTGCGCTATTAACTACAACCCAACCATTTTCCTGGTCTATGAACGCAAACTGTAGGCTCGACTTTTTAAATGCTTGTGGCAGTAGCGTGTGCAAGATGTTTTCTTTTAATTCATCTTTTTCTTTTTTCTTTACTGGTCGATTTTCTTCAGCTTCAATCTGATCAACCTTCTCTGCAACAAGCTCATTTATTACAGATGCCGGTAACACTTTCTCTTCACGCTTGGCGCAGACTAAAATGCTTTTTTGTGAAAAGTGAGACAAAGTTTCACCATGTTTACCAAATGCTTTTGTCCAGCCAAATGTTGCCAACTCTTGGCCAGTACATGGACGAAATAGATCTTGTTCTAACGCCTTGTCAAAGTCTTCTTGAGTGTACGAAACGTCTTGTTTAAAGCGATAGCATATAAGGTTACTAAACCACATAGGGAAATGATCCATTTAAAAAATTTGTGCAATCATAGCAATAAAAGCCGCTTCTAGAAACGGCTAATCGAGTTTAAAAAGTGGCAGGGGGGATGACATATTTTTAGGGAACGAAATTCGGTAATGTAACCCTTGGTTAGGTTCGCTACTGACTTCAATTTTGCCATTGAGTGTTTGTTTTACGAGGTTAAAAATAATGTGAGCACCTAGGCCACTGCCACCTTCATCACGCTTTGTGGTGAAGAATGGGTCAAATAAACGCTTAAGTTGAGCTGGTTTTAAACCGATACCATTATCTTGATAATTAATAACTAAGTCGTTTTCATCGGTATTTACATCTATGGTGATTTGACCACTATTTATATTTTCAAAGCCATGCACTAATGAATTCATAATTAAGTTAGTAAATATTTGGCTGATCACCCCAGCAGGTAAATTAATAATTAAATCATCCGGGCAGTGCAGGCGAATACTGTGGGATGTTTTTTTAATTTGCGGATGTAAAGAACGTATAACTTCATTGATGTAATCTTTAAAGTTAATGGTTCTTAGCGCCTCACTGGCTTGATCAACAGCAATTTGTTTAAAGCTGGTGATTAAGTCTGAGGCACGCTCTAAATTGTGAGAGAGTAGCTGAGCGCTTTGTGCTGCATCATTAATAAAGCCTTCCAGTGCCGAGGAAGATAGCGATTTATTTTTAAATGCAGTTTCTATTTCAGTTAAGCGCTCTTGCAAAAATGAGGTCGCGGTTACGCCAATACCAATAGGGGTATTAATTTCATGAGTGATACCAGCGACTAAACCACCTAATACTGCCATTTTTTCTGAGCCAACAAGTTGCTCTTGCGCAAAGCTTAGTTCATCGAGTGAGTTTTGTAGTTGGGTTTGTTTACTTAGCAGCTCTTGCTCTGTTTGCTTTCGTAGGTCAACTTCTTCTGTTAATACTGCTTTTTGGCGTTCGAGTTCATATTTTTGTTGCTGCAGATCGATCATAGCTTGGCTTAGGTTTGATGTTTTTCGCGCAACATCCTGTTCAAGCTGTAAGTTTTGTTGATCTAGTTTTTGATTACTTTCGATTAGGTCATTCTGGGTTTGTTTTAACTCTTTTTTATACTCAACAACTTTAGAGATCAAATTGTTAAAAGAGCGTTCCATTACTTTCAGTTCGTTATTTTCATCAGTGACAATTTTAACGTGCTGGCCATCGAGCTCTTCTAATTCAAGATATTCAATTTGCTCAGTGAGTTGTGTGAGCGGCTCAGTTAATAGCTTTCTAAATGCGATTAAAAACAAGATGATTAAAAAGGTGGTTTTAATCATGGCGTTGCCAATTAAAAAGTAAATAGAGAGCATGATGCGGCTAAAGATCACGTCGCGGCTAGAAAATAAAGTCACATCGCCTACCTGAGTGGCACGGCCTGAAAATTCAAAAATAAGCGGAAATGTATAGCCAAACAAGCCGGCTTTAGTATCCTCTACCATGACGTCTTCTTGGACAAGTTGCTGGCTGTAAAGATTATGAATGTTTAGTGCACGGCCTAATTGAGAAATAATAGCGCCGTTATCATCACGGATAATAACTCCTTCAACCATAGGTATATCAAGTAATCCTTCTGCGGTTGTTGTGGTTTGCTTTATATTTAGCTCCCAAATTGCTCGGGTTAAACTTCTACCAAATGTTTTTTGCAGTGTGCCGAGCTCATCGCGTATGTAATCTTTGGTATTAACATACTCTGCGAAGATTTGTCCGCAGGTCACCACAAAAGTCAGTATAAAGTAAACTGATAAAACTCGTGTGAGTAACTTTGTTGAGAGACTTTTTTGCGGCATGAGGGACTTGTATTTCCTTTAGTTATTCAGCTGTTAATGTACGCTTATAAACATTAGTTAATAAATCATTAAAAATAAACATATATTTTATTATATTGTTATTTTAGGCTCTTAAATAAGGATTCCCTCATGAACTTAACAATAAAGCGTAGTGTGTTAGCCAGCTTGTTTGTAAATTAGGTAGAGTTATTTTGCTAATTTGTATTGTGCATTCATGCATTTTATTGATAACGTTAGTAAAAGATACAGTAAATAACCTGCTCGCTAGTTATGTTGGTTATACTCTTTATTTTTTGCTGACTGAGCAAGCAAATTGATTTTAGCGTGGGTTTAGGTGTTTTATATGAGTTTAATTAAATAGTCATTATGGTGCGTTTTTCTATTTTAGTCTGTGATGACTCAACCGTTGCTCGTAAACAAGTGGTCCGCTGTTTAAATGAGTGCATAGATGCCGATATTCAACAGGCAAAAAATGGTAAGGAAGCCTTGGAGCAGTTGCATCATGGGCAGTTTGATCTTCTATGCCTCGATTTAACCATGCCTGAAGTGGATGGTATTGAAGTACTTGAGCAAGTTAAAGCAAATAAAATAGAAACTTATGTATTGGTAATTTCTGCTGACATTCAACAAAAAATGCGAGAGCGGGTAGCGCAACTTGGTGCAATTGATTTCATTCATAAACCGATTAATAAAATACAACTTAACGACGTTTTGCATAAGTTTGGCATTTATTAATAAAATTCATGATGAAAAAGACTGTTTTATCTTCTAATTTAGGGTTGACAGAATAGCCTTTGTTAAGGCAGTCTTAAGCTTATGAAAACATTTAGTCTTGTAACGACCATTATTATTACAACCACCATTCTTACTGGATAGTGGCATAGGTCGGTGCAACAAATTTAAAGGCCTGTGTTCACTTAGAACACAGGCCTTTTTTCGTTTTATGGAATGAGGAAACATAAAAAATGCGCGTTTTAAAATTTGGTGGCTCATCGCTCGCTGACTTTGCCTGCTTAGAGCAAGTAGCTGCTCTAGCTAAGGCACAATTAAAAGATGAAATGTTACTGGTGCTTTCAGCGCCTGGCGGTATGACAGATTCGCTTGTTGCGTTGGCTAGTGCCGCAGAGCAGGGGCAGGATTTCAACCCGTTGTGGGATGCACTTGTTACCCGCTGCAATGCTTTAAAAGCGGCTGTAGAGGAAAGACAAGGAACAGTTCAAAACTGGCCGGACTTTAACGAATTGAAAAATAAGCTTGATGGGGTTGCACTAATTAAGTGTTGCCCAGATAAAATCAGGGCTTTTATTATTAGCTTTGGTGAACGTGTTAGCGTATCGCTAATGCAAAGCCTACTAGCCGATCATAACGCGCATTATTTACAAGCAACAGACTGTATTGTTTCAACGGGTGGACACATAGACGCTGAAGCCGATTTAGTCGCCAGTAAAGCCCGTTTTCAAGCGGTACTAAAAGAGTCGCCAGCAACGGTTTACATTATGCCTGGCTTTACTGCAAGTAATAATAAAGGTGAGCTCACAACACTTGGTCGAAATGGCTCTGATTATTCAGCGGCGATTGCTGCAGCGTGTTTAGAGGCGCAAGTGTGCCAAATATGGACTGACGTTGATGGTGTATACAGCGCCGATCCGCGTTATATCAAAAAAGCTACTAAGGTTGATTTCCTATCTTACAAAGAGGCGATGGAGCTTTCTTATTTTGGCGCTAAAGTGTTGCACCCTAAAACTATCCTACCGTGTGCAAAAGCTGGAGTGCCATGCGAAATTAAAAACACTCATAACCCAGATGCGCAAGGCTCACTAATTAGTAACGATACGGTATCTGATGAACCAGTAAAAGCACTCTCAAGCCTACAAAACTTAGCTATGTTGACCGTTTCGGGCCCTGGTATGAAGGGCAAAGTGGGCATGGCATCGAAAGTATTTAATGCATTAGCGCATGATAACGTGTCAATCGTACTGATCACTCAATCATCATGTGAATTTAGCATCAGTTTTTGTGTTCATGAAAGTGATTTAAATCTAGCGTTGAATGCGTTGCAAGTGGCCTTTGACTTAGAGTCAAAAGCAGGCTTAATTGAGCCGGTAAATGTGCAACGTAATTTAGCAATTGTAACGCTAGTGGGCGATAACATGCGCGCACATAAAGGCTTAGCTGCTAAGTTTTTTGCATCGCTTGCTCAAGCACAAGTAAACATTGTTGCCATAGCGCAAGATTCAACTGAAAGCGCTATTTCTGCGGTTATTGATGGTGAGTTGTGTAATGACGCGGTTAAAATCTGTCATGAAAACTTTTTCACTCATGTGCCTTCAATCGATGTGTTTTTATTGGGATGTGGCTTAGTCGGTCAAGAGCTAATAAACCAGCTTGAACGTCAACAAGCATGGCTTGAAAAGCGTAATATTAAATTAAACCTATACGGTGTGGCTAATTCTCGTCAATTACACCTTGATGGTGAAGGCATTGCTTTTGATGATTGGCAACAAAAACTAACGCAATCAGAGCAAGCATTTGATTTAAAATTAGTAGAACAGTTTGTTAAGCAAAATCACTTGGTTAACCCTGTGCTAGTTGATTGTACTTCATCAGATGCCTTGGCTTCGCAATACGTCGATTTTTTAAATGCGGGTTTCCACGTTGTGGCCGCTAACAAAAAAGCGACGACTAGTTCATATACTTATTACCAAGACTTAATTGCAGCAACGCATAAAAATAACCGTAAATTTTTATACGAAACTAACGTAGGTGCGGGTTTGCCTGTAATTGATAACTTGCAATCACTCTTTGGTGCTGGCGATGAATTACTTGAATTTAGTGGTATTTTATCTGGCTCACTTTCGTACATGTTTGGTGCCCTTGAAGATGGTTTATCACTCTCTGAAGCAACAATTAAAGCGAAAGAAAGTGGCTTTACTGAACCCGATCCTCGCGATGACTTATCGGGAACAGACGTAGCACGTAAACTACTTATCATTGCCCGCGAAGCAGGTATGAAATTGGAGCTTAGCGACATAGAAGTGGAGTCTGTACTACCACAAGGCTTCGCCCAAGGTGACAATGTTGATGAGTTTATGGCAAAGCTACCAAGTCTGGATGCTGACTTTAACGACCGTATTCAAAGTGCAGCGAGTGAAGGTAAAGTACTTCGCTATGTAGGCACAATTAAAAATGGCCACTGTAAAGTAGGTATTGAAGCGGTAGATTCATCACATGCATTAAGTGTAATTCGTGATGGTGAAAATGCGCTGGCTATTTTAAGCCAATACTACCAACCACGTCCGTTTGTTATCCGTGGTTATGGCGCAGGCTCTGCAGTAACAGCTGCGGGTGTATTTGCCGATATTCTTAAAACACTATCACGCTAGGGGGCGGTTATGATTGAAGTTTATGCGCCAGCCTCCATTGGTAATTTTACGGTTGGTTTTGACTCCCTCGGTGCGGCGTTAGCCCCGATTGATGGCAGCTTGCTGGGGGATGTGGTTACTATATGTGAAGCGCCTCGTGATGAGTTTATTTGTAGTGGCGAATACGCCCATAAACTCCCAAGCGATGCGAATGAAAACTTAGCGTATCAATGTTTAGTGCATTTTCGTACACATGTAGCACCGAATATGCCAGCCGTAAAATTAGAGTTGAAGAAAAACCTGCCTATAGGGTCTGGGTTAGGCTCAAGTGCTTGCTCTGTTGTTGCGGCATTTGCAGCGCTGGATAAGTTTTCTCAAACTAATTTAAGCCAAGTTGAGTTAATAGAGCTAATGGCCGATTTTGAGGGCTTGGTAAGCGGTGGACGTCATTATGACAATATCACTCCTTGTTATCTTGGTGGCTTACAATTAACGGGCGACTTAATTCCAAATAAATCAATAGCGTTACCTGTTGATGAAAACTGGTATTACGTTGCCGCATTTCCTGGCTTTTCGCTCAATACCGCAAAGGCACGCTCTGTTTTACCAAAAGAGCTAAGTATGCATGCGGGGGTTGAGTTTGCGCAGCGATTATCGGCTTTTAGCAGTTTATTACTGACTTCACGTTTTGATGAGGCGCTTTGTATTATGCAAGACAATATTGCTGAACCACATCGTGCGCCACTAATAAATGGTTTTGATCAAGCCAAACTTAGTTTGCCAGAACTCGGTGCTGAAGTTGTGAGTATTTCAGGCGCAGGGCCGACCTTGTTTAGTGTATGTAAAACGCTTGAAGCGGCAGAGCAATGCGCGCAGTGGCTAGAGGAAAATTACATCAACGAGCAAGGTTTTTGCCATATTTGTAAATTAGATAACGACGGCACGCGTCAATTAAATGTTTTATAGGATCAAGAGTCATGCAATTACATAATTTAAAAGAATATTCACAAAAAGTGTCGTTTGTTGAAGCTGTAAAAACAGGCCTGGGGCGTAATCAAGGGGTGTTTTTCCCAGAGTCGTTAGCGCCACTTAGCGATATTGATGCGTTACTCGATATGGACTTTGTAACTCGTAGCGGCAAAATTTTATCGCACCTTATTGGTGACGAGCTACCAAGTGATACTGTTGCCCAGATGGTTAAGAATGCGTTTAACTTTCCGGTTAAGCTGGTGGAAGTTGAAGACAATACCTATTGCTTAGAGTTATTCCATGGCCCAACACTGGCATTTAAAGATTTTGGTGGCCGTTTTATGGCCGAGTGCTTAGCGCAATTTAATCAAGGCGAAAAAGTCACTATTTTAACTGCAACATCCGGTGATACCGGTGCCGCTGTCGCGCATGCTTTTTATAATAAGCCAAATATTGATGTGGTTATTTTATACCCTAAGGGCAAAATTTCACTCGCTCAGCAAAAGCTATTTACTACTCTCGGTGACAATATTCATTGTTACGCGATTGAAGGCAGTTTTGATGATTGCCAGGAGTTGGTGAAGAAATCATTTTTAGATGAAGAGTTAAAAGCAAAACTTGGTTTAAATTCAGCAAATTCAATCAATATTAGCCGCTTAGTTGCGCAAGTTTGTTATTACTTTGAGGCCATTGCACAGTTGCCAAAAGAAAAGCGTGCTACAGCGCATATTTCAGTACCCAGTGGTAATTTTGGTAATGTGTGTGCAGCTATGATTGGTGCTGTTATTGGTATGCCTGTAGGTAAACTAAGCGCGACTACAAACCAAAATGATACTGTGCCACGTTATATGCTTGATAAACAGTGGACGCCCAATGCCACTATTGAGTCACTGTCTAATGCTATGGATGTCAGTAAACCTAATAACTGGCCGCGAGTACAAACTATGCTAGATAATAACTGGTTTAGTTATGACAATTTTTATTCTGTTAGTGTGGATGAGCAAAACACAAAATCAGTGATGAAAAAAATTCAACAGCTTGGCTATATTGCAGAGCCTCATACCGCGATTGCCTACCAAGGGCTTGTTGAAAATAAAGCAACAGATGCAGCAGGTATCTTTTTAGCGACTGCACACCCAGCTAAATTTAAAGAAAGCGTTGAAGAGGTACTAAATACCGAAATAGCCATGCCAAAACCGCTAGCAGATGCGCTTGCAAAACCATGTTTAGCCATTGATATGCACAATGATTACGACGATTTACGCAGCGAACTATTTGCTAAGCTAGGTTAAAATAACACATTAAGAAAAGCGGCTCATGCCGCTTTTTTTGTTTGTTTATACATCGCTTTAGATATAACGCATAAGCTAAATAAATGTAATAAATCAAATTCATTTAAAATTGTTATTAGTTTATAAAAAAATATCATCATCAAAATGCTGTGAAATAGTTTCAATCCCTGTTTAAATATCCTCAACTTAAGAGCGTAGGCAAAGAGTCGTTTTAAGCGTACAATAAAGCCTGTAAAAAATACCCATACACGTTGCCCAGGAGACCCCAATGTTAGAACGTAGCATGAATATTTCGGACTTTGATCCAGAGTTATTTGACGCGATGAGCAAAGAAACATCACGTCAAGAAGAGCACATTGAGTTAATTGCATCTGAAAACTACTGTAGCCCACGCGTACTAGAAGCGCAGGGTTCTCAACTTACTAACAAATATGCTGAAGGCTACCCGGGCAAACGTTACTACGGTGGCTGTGAGCACGTTGATGTGGTTGAGCAGTTAGCGATTGACCGCGCAAATGAATTATTTGGTACAGATTACGCAAACGTGCAACCACATGCGGGTTCACAAGCGAATGCCGCTGTTTTCCAAGCACTATTAAGCCCACTTGATACTGTTTTAGGTATGAGCCTAGCGCACGGTGGTCACTTAACACATGGCTCACACGTAAACTTCTCAGGTAAAACATACAACGCAATTCAGTATGGCCTTAACGAAGAAACTGGCGAAATTGATTACGCACAAGTTGAAGCGTTAGCACTTGAGCACAAACCAAAAATGATTATTGCGGGTTTTTCTGCTTATTCAGGTATTGTTGATTGGGCTAAGTTCCGTGAAATTGCAGACAAAGTAGGTGCATACTTATTTGTTGATATGGCGCACGTTGCAGGGTTAATTGCTGCGGGTGTTTACCCAAGCCCTGTGCCATTTGCTCACGTTGTAACAACCACAACACATAAAACATTAGCCGGCCCTCGCGGTGGTTTAATCATTTCTGCGTGTGGCGATGAAGATATTTATAAAAAGCTAAACAGCGCTGTTTTCCCAGGTGGCCAAGGTGGTCCTTTATGTCATGTTATTGCTGCTAAAGCGGTGGCATTTAAAGAAGCACTTCAACCTGAATTTAAAACATACCAAGCTCAAGTTGTTAAAAATGCTCAAGCAATGGTTGCAGTATTACAAGAGCGCGGCTACAAAGTAGTATCAGGTAAAACTGACAACCACTTATTCTTACTTGATTTAATCGATAAAGATATCACAGGTAAAGATGCAGATGCTGCCCTAGGTAATGCGAATATCACGGTTAACAAAAACTCAGTACCGAACGATCCTCGTTCACCATTTGTTACTTCTGGTTTGCGTATTGGTTCACCAGCAATCACTCGTCGCGGCTTTAAAGAAGCAGAGTCAAAAGAGTTAGCTGGCTGGATCTGTGACGTGCTAGACAACATCGAAGATGAGTCAGTACAAACGCAAGTAAAAGAAAAAGTGAAAGCAATTTGTGCAAAATTACCTGTTTACGCTTAATCCAAGAGTAAAATAGTAATTTAGATCACAACTGCACACATTTTTGTTATGATAATGGCCGCTATGATAGCGGCCATTTTTTGTTTTTAAAACGGAAACACACAGTTATGCATTGCCCATTTTGCACCGCCAAAGATACTAAAGTTATTGATTCTCGCCTTGTCGGCGGGGGACACCAAGTACGTAGACGTCGTGAATGTAATGAATGCCACGAACGATTTACCACCTTTGAAGGGGCTGAATTAGTGATGCCACGGGTCATCAAGCAAGATGGCAGCCGCGAACCGTTCAATGAAGATAAGTTACTAAATGGCTTAACTCGCGCCCTCGAAAAACGCCCCGTAAGCACAGAGCAAGTTGATGAAGTGGTTAATATTATTAAGTCGCAGTTACGCGCCACTGGCGAACGCGAAGTGTCTAGCCATTTGGTGGGTGAGTGCATTATGGAAGCGCTTAAAAAGTTAGATAAAGTGGCCTATGTAAGATTTGCCTCAGTGTATCGCTCGTTTGAAGATATACGCGAATTTGGTGAAGAAATAGCCCGCTTAGGAGAGTAGTAATGAGCATGCAAAGTTCGTTTTCAGAGGATGATAAACGCTACATGGCTCGCGCTATTGAACTGGCAAAAAAAGGGCGCTTTACCACCACTCCTAATCCTAATGTTGGCTGCGTACTCGTAAAGAATAATAAAGTAATAGGTGAAGGGTTTCATCAGTTAGCGGGTCAAGGTCACGCTGAGGTAAACGCACTGGCTATGGCTGGCGAAAATGCCAAAGGCGCAACCGCTTATGTAACCCTAGAGCCTTGCAGTCATTATGGTCGCACACCGCCTTGCGCTGAAGGGCTAAAGGCCGCGGGTGTGAAAAAAGTGATTGCTGCTATGGTTGACAGCAACCCGCAAGTTGCAGGCAAAGGTCTGAAAATTTTAGCGGATGCTGGTATAGAAGTTGCTCACGGATTACTTGAAGAGCAAGCTCGCGCATTAAACCTTGGGTTTTTTAAGCGCATGGAGCAGGGATTACCCTTTGTGACTTGCAAAATGGCCGCCAGTATAGATGGTAAAACGGCGCTTAAAAACGGGCAAAGTAAATGGATAACTGGCCCCGCAGCGCGCCAAGATGTGCAACTATACCGAGCACAAAGCTGTGCAATTTTAACCGGTGCCGATACGGTATTAATGGATGATGCAAAATTAAATGTGCGCCCAGAAGAGTTACCGTATTCTTTACCAACTGATTTACCACTGCGCCAACCGGTTCGCGTTGTTATTGACTCACAAAATAGACTTACCCCTGATCTTGCCTTATTTTCAATTCAAAGTGAGGTGATAATATTTACCACCAAGGTTGATAAATCGCATCAGTGGCCTCATTTTGTTAAACAGATTGAAGTACCTGAAAATAATAATAAAGTAGATTTACTGGCCGTGTTAAACACGCTTGCCCAATTGCAGTTTAATAATGTGTGGCTAGAGGCCGGAGCAACACTGGCCGGTAAAATGACAGAACTTGATTTAATTGATGAGTTTGTTTTTTACATTGCTCCTAAATTAATGGGCAGCGATGCTAAAAGTTTACTAAATTTCCCAGAGTTAATGAGTATGCAAAATACCATTAATTTAACTTTTAATGAGTGTGTGCCAATCGGTGATGATTTACGTATCACAGCACTAAAAAAAGCTCATTAATCATTTTATATAAAGAGTAGCACTATGTTTACTGGAATAGTTGAAGCGACAGGTAAAATTGCGTTATTACAAAAAAAACAAGGTGATTTAGCTATTCGTATCCAAAGTAAAAACCTTGATATGAGTGATGTTAAGTTAGGTGACAGTATTGCAACCAATGGTGTGTGCCTCACGGTCGTTGATAAGCATGTAGATGGCTTTAGTGCTGACTTATCAAATGAAACGATTAGCTTAACAGGGTTTGCACATTACGCTTTAGGGCAAACAGTTAACTTAGAAAAGGCGATGCAACCTGTATCGCGCCTAGGGGGGCATTTAGTGTCTGGTCATGTTGATGGTATTGCCACTATCACAGCAATTAATACCAATGCGCGAGCAACAGAATATTGGTTAGCCACCGACGAAAATTTAATGAAATACATTCCTTATAAAGGGTCTGTGTGTATTGATGGTATTAGCTTAACGGTCAATGCAGTTGAAGGTAATAAATTTAAACTGACAATTGTGCCCCACACCAGCGGGCAAACGACCATAGCCGATTTTCAAGTCGGTACCAAAGTGAATCTAGAGGTCGACCAAATAGCACGTTATTTAGAGCGCCTTGTAAAGGGAGCTGAGCATCCTACTGGTTCAGATATTTCGATGAGCTTACTCGCTAAAGCGGGCTTTATAAAATAACGATATTGACAACTTATACGAGCAACTTATGAATTTAAACAGCGCACAAGAAATAATAGATGACATTAAAGCCGGTAAAATGGTTATTTTAATGGACGATGAAGACAGAGAAAATGAAGGCGATTTAATTATTGCTGCTGAGCACATAAGTGCAGAAGCAATTAACTTTATGGCGACTCATGGCCGTGGGTTAATTTGTTTAACCATGACCCAAGAGCGTTGCTCGCAACTTGATTTACCGCTGATGGTTAAAAATAACGGTGCTGCATTCTCGACCAACTTTACTATGTCTATTGAAGCATCAAAAGGGGTTACGACGGGGATTTCTGCAGCGGATCGTGCTCGTACTGTTCAAGCTGCCATTGCTAAAGGCGCAGTACCAAGTGATATTGTACAGCCTGGGCATATTTTCCCTATTATGGCGCAACCTGGCGGCGTATTGACGCGCGCAGGGCACACTGAAGCTGGCTGTGATTTAGCGCGTTTAGCGGGGCTTGAGCCGTCATCAGTGATTGTAGAAATTCTAAATGAAGATGGCACCATGGCGCGCCGCCCTGATTTAGAAGTATTTGCTAAGCAACATGATATTAAAATTGGCACCATTGCTGATTTAATCGAATACCGTAACTTAAATGAAACCACTATTGAGCAAGTTGCAAAATGTAAATTGCCAACTGAGCATGGCGAATTTGACTTAGTAACTTACAAAGACACCATTGACGGGCAGTTGCACTATGCATTGCTTAAAGGTGAAATAAAACAACAAGAACCAACGTTAGTGCGAGTGCACTTACAAAGTACCTTTAACGATATTTTACTCTCTGATCGTAATGCTGATCGTAGTTGGGGATTATCGCAAGCAATGGCGTATATAGCTGAGCATAATGGCGCTTTAGTCATCTTAGGTAAGCAAGAAAGCACTGACGAATTAGAAGCGACTGTTAAAGCATTCGCTGCAGCTGATGCTGGCGAGAGTGTAACGCCACGCAAATTCCAAGGTACTTCACGTACCGTAGGTGTAGGCTCGCAAATTTTGGCTGATTTAGGTATCCAAAAAATGCGTTTGATGAGTTTACCGAAAAAATATCATGCATTATCAGGCTTCCATTTAGAAGTTGTTGATTACGTAGAGCCACAATAATTACACGCTAGGCTATTATTTTATTTATGTGGTATAATGCGCAGCAATTTTTGCGCAACCGAAATCGCTTAAACTTATTTTTAGGGTTATCAAATGAAAATTATTGAAGGTAATAAATACGCTCCAGGCAAAAAGTTTGCCATTGTCATTTCTCGTTTCAATGACTTTATTGGTAGTAGCTTGCTTGCAGGTGCTGTTGATGAGCTAAAACGTACTGGTGGAGTATCAGAAGATGATATTACCGTAATTTACGTACCAGGTGCGGTTGAATTACCTTTAGCAGCGAAACGCGTTGCAGCAAAAAAAGAATATGATGCAATTATCGCCTTAGGTGTAGTGATCAGAGGGGGCACGCCTCACTTTGATCTCGTCGCTGGCGAGTCAAATAAAGGGCTTGCACAAGTATCACTTGAGTATGATATCCCGGTTGCATTTGGCGTATTAACCACTGAAAGCATTGAGCAAGCAATTGAGCGCGCAGGTACCAAAATGGGTAACAAAGGCGGCGAAGCTGCTTTAGGTGCGCTTGAAATGGTTAATGTGTTAGATAAAATTTAAGTTTAAGGAATTTTTGTGAAACCAGCAGCAAGACGTAAAGCACGTATCTTAGCACTTCAAGCCGTGTATTCATGGCAATTAAGCGGCAATGCAATTGCCGATATCGAACAACAAATGTTGATCGAAAACGATGTGACTAAAATTGATGTTGAATATTTTAAAGATTTAGCGCGTGGAGTTGCAGTAAACCACAAGCAACTAGACGAAGCTGTATCGCCTCATTTAACTCGTCCATTTGATGAATTAGACGAAGTTGAACGTGCAATCTTACGTTTAAGCAGCTACGAGCTTAAATTTCGTGAAGACGTTCCTTACAAAGTGGCTATCAATGAAAGTATTGAATTAGCTAAAATGTTTGGCGCTGAAGATAGCCATAAATTTGTAAACGGTGTACTTGATAAAGCTGTAAAACAGTTACGCAAGTAATAACAACTTTAGCTGATTTTTATCATCAGATGAGTTGTTATAAATAACCGTTAAAAAGGAGAGCCGGCATAGGCCGGCTTTTTTGTGTATGAAGGAATTTGAATTAATTAATCGTTACTTTAAAGGTCGTGGCATTACTCGTCGCGATGTTAATTTAGGGATTGGAGATGACTGTGCGCTTGTCACAGTTCCAGCGAACTGTCAGCTTGCTGTAACCACAGATACCTTAGTTGCTGGGGTGCATTTTTTTCATGATATCTCCCCTCGCGCATTAGGGCATCGAGCTCTTGCTGTTAATTTAAGTGATTTAGCTGCCATGGGCGCAGAGCCTACTTGGGTGTCGGTTGCACTTACGTTACCTAGTATCGATCCACAATGGATTGCTGAGCTGACTGATGGCATGCATGAAATTGCTGAGTACTTTAACGTTCAGATCATTGGTGGTGATACCACTCAAGGTCCACTTAGTATTACTATTTGTGCAAAAGGTACAGTTCCTGAAGGCACAGCATTACGTAGAAGTGGTGCAAAAGTGGGGGATTGGATTTTTGTAACCGGTCCGCTTGGTGATGCTGGGTTGGCGATTGAATCGAAAAAACAAGGCTTATCGATTGCACCTGAACACTTAAAAGATATTAATAAACGTTTAAATTTCCCCACGCCACGTGTAGCTGCTGGGCAAGCGTTACGAGGCTTGGCATCGTCGGCCATTGATATTTCCGATGGGTTACTAGCCGACTTAGGGCATGTGCTAAATTTATCACAAGTTAGTGCCACCATTAATATTGAAAATGTCCCCACCTCAGATGCCATGCAAGCGAGTCTTGATTTTGAGCAGCGACTTCCTTTTGTTCTTAACTATGGCGATGACTACGAGTTATTGTATACCGTTGCTGATAGTAACAAGAGTATGCTAGATATTAAGCTGCGCCAATACGGTGTAGAGGCAAGCTGTATTGGGCAAATAAAAAGTGGTGACGGCAATATAGAGTTATTACACCAAGGTGAGAAGTTTGCTTTTGAACATAAAGGTTTTGAGCACTTTTCCAAGGAGCAGGTTTGAATAAAAACCGATTATTTAATTTAAAACGCCCACATCAATTTTTTGGCTTGGGTTTTGGTACTGGGCTTGCACCAAAAGCACCTGGTACATTTGGCACATTGGCAGCATTACCGTTTATTTTTATTACCATGCATTTTCCGCTATGGTTACAAATTGTATTTGCAGTAGTCATAAGTATCTTTGGTATTTGGGCATGTGGAAAAACAGCCGATGACCTTCAAGTACATGATCATCCCGCAATTGTTTGGGACGAAGTTGCTGGTTACTATATTACTATGATTGGCGCAGCACTTAACTGGCAAACATTACTGGTTGGCTTTTTACTGTTTCGCTTTTTTGATATAGCAAAGCCAGGGCCGATTCGCATACTCGATAAACGTGCCCATGGTGGGTTTGGTATTATGGCCGATGATGTACTTGCAGGTATTTTTTCGCTTATTTGTTTGCAAGCATTGATAAAAGTAGGTTTACTACCCTTTTAATTTATTATTTGTTTAACTAGGTGGCAGCACTATGATGCGATTTTTATTGGTTTGTGTACTTATGCTATGTGCCATGCCAAGTACGGCTTCAATTACTGATTACGTAGTTAAACAATGGAATATCAAAGACGGCTTACCCTCACAATCCCTAAAAAGTGTAGTACAAGATAACCAAGGCTATATGTGGCTTGGCACTCAATTTGGATTAAGCCGTTTTGATGGCAATACCTTCACTAATTATAATACCCAAAATAGTCTATTTTTACCCAGCAATGGTATTAATAAATTATTGATCGATGGCGAAGGATTATTGTGGGTAGGCACTAAAAATGGCCTTGTGGTCATTGACCCTGAAAAGCTAACCGCACAAGAGTTTAATATTAAAGGCCCTGTAAGAGATATTCTTGAAGATTCTCAAGGCAGTATCTGGATAGCAGCTAATGGGCTCTATTATATAGACAGAGGCCAAATAGAACTGCGCGACCAACTAAATAACCCTAGTCCTATTGTAAACGCCACAGCTATCACTCAAATTGTGGGATCGGTCAGTAAAATGGCGCTTTCACCTGAGGGAATTTGGCTGGTTAACGACCGTAATTTATTACGTTTAACGCAAAGCTCGTCTGACTTTTCTAAATTACGCTTAGAACTAACTGCTAAAGTGGCTCTGCCTGATCGTTTAGCGCAAACCATTGTTCACGATCTATCGTTTTTAAATGGTAATTTGTACCTAGCTTCTGAGTTAGGGGCTTATTTTTTAGATTTAGATGACGAGCTACGTCCGTTTCCACTTCCCAATGCTAATAACTCAGCTGTGTATAAGTTTATGAGCGATGGTAATGGCGGCTTGTGGATATCAACCTATGGACGTTTATTATTTAGAGCTAAATCTAATGATTGGCAGTGGGTTGAACCCAGCCAATTAGATCAGAGTATTTGGTTTGCCGATATATTTAGAGATGATGAAAATAACATATGGCTAGCGAGTTTTAGTGAAGGGTTATGGCTTGCTCACGAAGGGCGAATAGAGCGCCATTCAGCCATTTCTAAAATGACCGAAGCGGTGATGGCGATTAGTAAATCACCTGATGGTAAATTATGGATTGCCAATAAAAGTGGCATTGGTTATTTTGATGCCGATAAAACCTTTATCAATGTTATCAATAGTGCCAAGTATGGAAATGCCTCGGTACATGACCTGCAATTTGATGGCGATCGCCTTTATGTTGCTACTGGCAGAGGCTTGTTTTTCTATGAGTCGAATACCTTATATAGTTTCCCTGCTCGTGCTTTGAGCGATAACCCTGTTTTTGCAATTAGCACTTCAACTAAAGGCGGCTTTTGGGTAGGCACCGGACGAGGGTTATATCGTCTAAATTATAATGGCTTAAACCCTTTTGCGTACAATGCGTTCTTAGGTAGTAAGTTTGTTACTTATGTTCTAGATAAACCAAATTTTGGCGTGATTGGTACCAGTAAAGGCGCGTATTACTTTACTGAACGCGGGATAGAAAAAATAGGTGACCAAACCACCTTAGAAAGTGCGTACGTTACTAGCATTTTACACATTAAAGGCGTAGGTATTTTAATTGGTTCGTTGAATGATGGTTTGTTTTATCGCAGTGGACAAGGGCAATGGCAGCAACTAGACGCCGCCAATGGACTGCCATATGGTTCTATATTCAGCTTAGAATACGATGACACCTCAAAGCGAATTTGGGTAAGCACCATGAAAGGGGTTTACCGTATGCCTGTTGAGCAATTTAAAGCCAACATCGAAAGCCTAAAAGTAGAAGAAGTGATCTCTTCATTTGACCGTCAGCTCGATGGTAAAGCCAGCCAATGCTGTAATGGTTTAGGCCATGATGCGGTGGTTGATATGGATAACTCTATTTGGTATCCCAGTTTGCAAGGCGTTGTAGAAATTCCTAAAGACGTAGAGTTATTTGGATTACGCTCACTTAAACCAACTATAGAAACCTTAACGACGCCATCACGAAAGCTCGCAGCAGCTGCTTTAGGCGAAAAACCAGTTCTTGAGACCGATGAGCGTGATGTGACACTTACCTATACCGCGATTGATTATTACGCTCCGGCAAGTATTGAGTTTAGATATAAACTCAATGGACTTGATAACGATTGGCGCTATGCAAATACCCGCAGAGAAGCAATTTATACAAATTTACCCGCCGGTATGTTTTTATTTGAATTAGAAACTAAACGCCAAGGTGAGGATTGGGGTAAAGCGCAATCAGCAGAATATGCGTTTATTGTTCCAGAGCGATTTGGTGAAACTATCTACTTTAGGTTACTGATCACCAGTGGTTTTGTGTTGCTGTTTTATTTAGTGTTTTGGGTCTTTAAAGTTCAAGAGCGACGCAAGCAACAAGTACTCGAAGGGCTTATTACTGAACGAACCCTAGAGCTTCGCCAAGCGAATGATAAATTAAACCAAGTAAATTCTCAGCTTAAACTTGTTAGTCACTCTGATGAGCTAACTGGGCTGAGAAGTCGTCGTTTCTTGTTTGATCAACTACCAAAAGATATTGAGCATTTTCAGCGGAACTCGCAGTCATTGCAGGCTCAAGGTAAATCTTTGGTGTTGTTAATTATTAATCTAGATAACTTTAGCCGCATTAACGATGCTTATGGTCCTATTGCTGGAGATAGTTGTTTACAACAAGTAGCGGCGTTACTTAACTCGCGTACTCAAGGTTCTGATTATGTTGCCCGTTGGAGTGGTGATGAGTTTTTACTGTTGTTGCGCGATTTTAAGTGTAATTTAATCGACAGCTATGTATCTGAATTATGCCAAGCTATTGCCGATTATACTTTTCAGCTTCCTAACGGTGAAACAACCAATATAACAGCGTCAGTGGGTTGGTCTTTCTATCCGCTACCCCTGTTAGGTGGGCAAGTTATTAGTTGGGAAACATCGATTAATTTAGCTGACATCGCGTTACATCAAGTTAAAAAACGCGGCGGCGATGGCGTCGCTAATATTACTTTTGACGAGCAACTAGACGCATTTGAGTTTGAGCAAAACCCCAATGTTGAACAGCAAATTGGTTTGTTACAAAGTAATGGCTTAGCCGATATTAAGGTATGGATGCGCTAGAGATTATAAGTGAGCAACAAAAAAGGAGCCAAAGGCTCCTTTTTATTAAACACTATAAGTATTAGCTCATAAATGCTTTAATTGAAGTTAATATGCCTTGCTCACCTAACCCCATTTCATCGTGCATTTGCTGTTGCGTACCGTGTTTAATAAATTCATCCGGTATACCCAAGTTAAGTATTTTTACAGTCGCTTTTTGGGTAGCTAAATACTCATTAACCGCCGAACCTGCACCACCAGAAATTGCATTATCTTCAAGTGTTACAATGATATCGTGGTTAGCGACAAGTTCATCAATTAAACCAGAATCAAGTGGTTTAATAAATCGCATATTAACTAAAGTGGCATTGAGCTCATCTGAGGCTAATTGGGCGTTTTCAAGCAAGGTACCAAATGACAATATAGCTACTTTAGCACCTTGTTTAATTACGTTAGCTTTACCAATTTCGAGCTGTTGCATAGCGCTTTGAATGTCTGCTGTGCCCGCACTGCCACGCGGGTAACGCACAGCTACTGGGCAATTGGCTTGATAGCCAGTGTATAGCATTTGACGGCATTCGTTAGTATCGCTAGGTGCCATAATAACCATGTTAGGAATACAGCGCATAAAGCTTAGGTCATAGGCGCCTTGGTGAGTTTCACCATCGGCTCCGACAATACCTGCGCGGTCAATAGCAAATAATACCGGTAGGTTTTGCAATGCAACGTCGTGAATTAGTTGATCATACGCACGTTGTAAAAAGCTAGAGTAGATAGCCACAACGGGTTTTAACCCTTCACAGGCAAAACCTGCAGCAAGGGTTACAGCGTGCTGCTCAGCAATTGCCACATCAAAATATTGTTCAGGGTGTTCTTTAGAAAAACGCACCATCCCCGAACCTTCTCGCATCGCAGGGGTAATTGCCATCAATTTGCTGTCTTGCTCTGCCATATCGCAAAGCCAATCACCAAATACATTTGAGAAAGTAGCCGCACTTGGCTTAGATTTTGGTAAACTTGAAGTTGCAGGATCAAATTTTGGTACGCCATGATAACCAATCGGATCGGCTTCTGCGGGCTTGTAACCTTTGCCTTTTTGGGTTTTTATATGTAAAAGTTGTGGGCCTTTTAAGTTACGCATGTTACGCAGCGTATCAACCAGCATGTTCACATCATGGCCATCAATTGGACCAATGTAATTTAGGCCTAATTCTTCAAAAAAAGTACCCGGGATCATCATCCCTTTAATGTGTTCTTCCATACGGCTGGCAAGTTCTTTTACCGGCGGTACACCAGAAAGAAGCTTTTTACTGCCTTCGCGGATGTTGGTATAAAAGCTACCTGATAAAATACGCGCAAAATGATTGGTTAACGCGCCGACGTTTTCAGAAATCGACATTTCGTTATCGTTCAAAATAATCAACATATCTGATTTAACATCACCTAAGTGATTCATCGCCTCAAAGGCCATACCTGCGGTAATTGCGCCATCGCCTATCACCGCCACGGTTTTACGACCTTTGCCTTCTTTTTGCGCAGCAATAGACATACCCAGCGCCGCTGAAATAGAGGTGCTTGAATGGCCAACACTAAACGTATCGTATTCACTTTCGTCTCTAAATGGAAATGGGTGCAATCCATCTTTTTGGCGAATGGTGTGCATTTGATCACGACGTCCCGTTAGTATTTTATGTGGGTAGGCTTGATGACCTACATCCCAAACTAAACGGTCGTCGGGAGTGTTGTACACATAATGTAATGCAACGGTAAGTTCTACGGTACCTAAACCAGACGCTAAATGGCCGCTACTTTGCGATACTGAATTGAGTAAGTAATCACGCAATTCATGGCTAAATGCAGGAAGCTTATCTTGTGCTAAGTCTCGCAAGTGGGCTGGTTCGTTCACCAAATTAAGTAATGGATACTTGCTGCTATCAAGTGTCATGGTTTTTTATATATCCTTCGCTAATATTAACTTCCCTCAAAAAAGCTAAGTTTAAGAGGTGGCTTAATATTTAGTAATAATTTTGTTCTAAGATTTAATACGTTTTAGCCATGTTTAATGGTCACGTTCAATTAAATAGTTTGCCAATGCCGCTAAGCTGGTCGTGTCTGCGTCAATATTGGCTAACGCCTCATGGGCTTGTTGTATCAAATTTAGTGCTTTTTGCTTAGCACCTAGCATACCTAATAAAGCCGGGTATGTCGCTTTATTCGCAGCAATATCTGACCCTTGAGGCTTACCTAAAGTCAGTGTGTCGCCCTCAACATCTAAAATATCGTCATGAACCTGAAAGGCCAGCCCGATAGCATACCCAAAAGTAGATAAGTTATCTAAAGTGTGTTGGCTAATATTAGGGGCACAAAGTGCGCCCAAAGTAATCGCACAATTTATTAATGCGCCTGTTTTAAGTTTATGAATACGTTCTAATTCATCAACCGTAATAACTTTATCTGTTGCTGCAATATCGCGGCCTTGCCCGGCAACCATTCCTTGCAAGCCTGAAGCATGTGCTAATTCAGCAATCATTTTTAACTGAGCTTCTGTTGAGCATTTAAATGTGTGCTTAGCAATAAGCTCAAACGCTAAGGTTTGCAGTGCGTCACCTGCTAAAATAGCTTGTGCTTCACCATAGACAATATGACATGTAGGACGGCCACGACGTAAATCATCGTCATCCATAGCGGGTAAATCGTCATGCACTAATGAATAACTATGAATGCATTCTATCGCTGCTGCCAGCACATCTAAATCACGTTTTTCAGCACCGAGCATTTTGCCTGTGGTATAAACCAAAAAAGGGCGTAATCTTTTCCCGCCATTCATTAGACTATAATGTGTGGCTTCTTTTATGGTGTTGTCGCTTTCAAGAGGTTGTTCGAAATAAAGGTTGAGTGTATTGGCTACATCATCTTGAGCGAGCTTTATTTGTTCTTTTATGCTCACAATTATTCCAAATCGTTATCAAATTGAGTAAGCGGTGCTTTTTCGTCATTACCCATTAATATCGACACCTTTTGCTCGGCTTGTTGAAGTTTACCGGAAGACGCACTGGCTAATGCAATGCCGCGCTCAAATTGCTTTAAAGACTGTTCAAGCGATAAATCACCTTGTTCCATTTCACTGACAATTGTTGTTAATTCTTCTAGTGCTTGTTCGAAACTTAAATTTTCAGGTTTTTTAGTCGCCATCTTTATTTTCAACTTACATAATAAATTTAGACGCCAATTTTAGGGGGAATGCTAAACTAGGTCAAAGAATGTTATGTTTTTTTGATAGATAAATTCTGTTAATTGGGTTTTACTGCGCTTCAGCGTTATTTTTTAAATTATAAATTCTGATTAGTTAGATTGATTCCCTATGTTGATCTAAAATAGGACTAATCGTAATTTTATCGTTTATCATAAAAATCACTTAAGTATTTCAGTATCTTGCCGATATACATTTAATAACAACGCTTGCGAAGAAAAAATATAAAACCTTTGGAGGGAATGTGGATTTAGCAACCATTATTGGGATCCTTGGCGCAATTGGCTTAATTGTCATGTCCATGTTTATGAGTAGTAGCGGTGAAGTCGGTATGTTTTACAATACCCCTTCAGTGGTTATTGTATTTGGTGGCTCCCTTTTTATCGTTTTATCCAATTTTACTATGTCGCAATTTTTAGGCATTGGTAAGGTTTGTGCTAAAGCGTTTATGTTTAAAATTGAACCCCCTGAAGCGTTAATTGAAAAGGCGGTTGAGCTAGCAGATTCTGCCCGAAAAGGCGGGTTTCTAGCATTAGAAGAGGCTGAGATTCCAAATCCATTTATGCGCAAAGGCGTTGATATGCTCGTGGATGGGCATGATGCGGATGTGGTGCGTGCAACATTACAAAAAGATATTTCCCTGACGACAACTCGTCATGAAATGGGCGCAAGCTTATTTAAGTCGCTAGGTGATATTGCTCCCGCAATGGGGATGATTGGTACATTAATCGGCTTGGTGGCTATGTTATCAAATATGGATGATCCAAAAGCAATCGGCCCAGCCATGGCGGTAGCCTTGTTAACAACGTTGTATGGGGCATTTTTGGCGAATGTTGTCGCCATTCCTATTCAGGTAAAACTTGAATTGCGTAAAGATGAAGAAGCAATGAACCAGCGACTTATTTTGGATGCAGTATTAGGCATCCAAGATGGCCAAAACCCTAAAGTAATTGAGGGGATCTTGAAAAATTATTTGGCTGAGTCTAAACGCGCGGTAAACACTGAGGAATAGTTATGTCTGATGAAGAGTGTAAATGCCCACCCCCAGGGTTACCTGCATGGATGGGGACATTTGCCGATTTAATGTCGCTATTAATGTGCTTTTTTGTACTCTTACTCGCGTTTTCTGAAATGGATGTGCTTAAATTTAAGCAAATTGCAGGCTCTATGAAGTTTGCTTTTGGTGTACAAAATAAAATTGAAGTTAAAGATATTCCAAAAGGCACCTCAGTTATTGCGATGGAGTTTACTCCAGGTAAACCTGAGCCAACCCCCATTGAAACTATTCAGCAACAAACAGTTGAAATGACTCAGCAAATGCTAGAGTTTCAGGCGGGCGATGAAAGTTCAGCCGGCGGACGGCAAGAACAACGAGGCGAAAAACGAGGTGGTGAGTCTAGCAGCACCTCTGAGGAAGTTGCTTCAGCGCCTTCAGTTTCTGCTGCCGATCAAGAGCAAATAAATGACTTAGTTAAAAAAATTGCACAACAGCTTGAAAAGCAAATTATTGATGGAGCTATTGAGCTTGAGTCATTAGGTCAGCAAATCATTATTCGTATTAGAGAAAATGGTTCGTTTCCATCGGGCAGTGCGTTTTTACAACCACAATTTAAACCTATCATTCAGGATATTGGCCGGTTATTAAAAGATGTGCCAGGTGAAATCACCGTCTCCGGTCACACTGATGACTTTCAAGTTTCTAATGAACTTTATATTAATAACTGGGATTTATCCTCTAAACGAGCTGTTGCGGTAGCAAGTGAACTGCAAAAAGTTGCGGGTTTTGATAAGACCCGAATGATGGTCGTTGGGCGTGCAGAAACCAGACCTTTAGTGCCGAATGATTCCCGAGAAGATCGAAGACGTAACCGCCGGGTAGAAATATCAATTTTACAAGGCAAGGCGAAAGAATCAGATCCTATTGATATTAGATAGAATTTATTGGTTTTGTCCCCTTTTTTAGCATAGAATGCATTTCTCTTAACAGATGTAATTAAAAGTGGAGTGAGTATGTTAAATAAATTTTGTAGTATGCCTGGTAATGGCGATGGTACAGACGAAGATAAAAAAGTTAAGTAAGGTTTTTTAGTTTGCCTGAATGGTTTTTGTACTTCGTCAGTATATTAAGTAAAAGCTGGGTTCTTATTCTGAGCCCAGCTATTTTGTTGTTTTTTATCCTTAAGGATTATTTAGCCTTAAGGTTTGCTGCTATTACCGCTGCTTTTTTCTTATTTGGTACTATAACTTACTCAAGTTTAATGGCGTTTGATGATGGTATTTATGTATACCGTTATCTTGTATGGGCATTAACAGATATTACTTGGATGGCACTGATTGCTTATTTGGGCCTGAAAGATAAAGTGCATTTGTGGCAATGTGTACTTGGCCAACTTGTGGTTATTGCTGCCCCTATTCTGCAATTATTTCGTTTAGTAGATCGCCATCTTTGGGATTTATCGTATAGTACTGTTATGTATCAAACGTTTATGCCCTTAATAAATATCGCTACTGTTGTTATATGTTATCTACCGCTTTTATATATTTTTGTTAATAAGCGAAATAAAGCTTTAAGCTTATAACGACAAAAATACCCCTCGTTTTAAAATGATATGCTAGACTACTGTTTATATGAACAGTGTTAGAGCTTGGTTATGAAACTTTATATTGCTGAAAAACCCTCTTTGGGTCGCGCTATTGCAGACGCACTTCCTAAACCGCATAAAAAGCATGATGGCTATATTGAAGTGGCAAATGGTGATTGCGTATCTTGGTGCATAGGTCATTTGCTCGAGCAAGCAGAACCCGATGACTATGATGAGCGTTTTAAAAAGTGGCAGTTTGAACATTTACCTATTGTGCCTGAGCATTGGCAACTTAAAGCAAAGCCTAAAACTCGTAAACAACTCACTATTTTAAAAAAGCTAATCAAACAAGCAACAATACTTGTACATGCTGGCGATCCTGACCGTGAAGGCCAGTTATTAGTTGATGAAGTTATAGAACAAGCAAAAATCAGCCAAGCAAAAAAACAAAATATTCAGCGTTTATTGATCAGTGACTTAAACTTAACGGCAGTTAAAAAGTCACTAAATAGTATGCGTGCTAACCGTGACTTTATTCCTTTGAGTGTTTCTGCTCTTGCGCGATCTCGTGCTGATTGGTTGTTTGGCATGAACTTGACGCGTGCATACACATTAGCGGGGCAAAAAGCGGGATTTGGTAATGTATTGTCGGTTGGGCGAGTGCAAACACCCATTTTGGGCCTAGTAGTTAATCGCGATAACGAGATAGCAAATTTTGTATCAAAACCATTTTATGAAGTACTTGCTCACCTTGATACACCTAAGGAGCAATCATTTACTGCTAAGTGGATACCAAGTAAAGCGTGTGAACCTTATCAAGATGATGAGGGCAGAGTGCTTAACAAAGCTTTAGCTGAAAATGTAACTTCACGTATCGCTAATCAACCAGCAAGCGTAACTGCTCTTGAGCAAAAGCAAAAAAAACAAACCGCGCCGCTTCCCTATAATTTGTCTGCTTTACAAATAGATGCCGCTAAAGCGTTCGGAATGTCAGCGCAAAAAGTGCTCGATACTTGCCAGGTTTTATATGAACGTCATAAGTTAATTACTTACCCACGCTCAGATAATCGTTATTTACCAAAAGATCATCACCAAGATGCAGCTGCGATACTAAAAGCGATTGCAGTAAATGGAGGCCAAAAAGCAGAATTTGTTAATGGAGCAGATGCAAAAAAACGAAGTAAATGTTTTAACGATTCAAAAGTAGCAGCTCACCACGCGATTGTACCAACAGCTAAACAGTTAAAAACTGTGAGTTTAGCAAGTGATGAAGAAAAAATTTATCAGTTAATAAGTCGACACTATTTAATTCAGTTTTATCCCGATTACATTTACAACGAAACCAAGGTAGAGGTAACTATAGCGGGTGGTTTATTCAAAGCTAATGCAAAACAAGATGTAAGCTTGGGTTTTAAATTGCTTATGGGTAAGTCAGAACTTAAAGAAGAAGCAACATTGCCTTATTTGGAAAAAGGCATGGTACTTACCTGTACTAAAGGTGAAGTGGTGCAAAAGCATACAACTCCTCCTGCTCATTTTACCGATGCAACCTTACTTGCTGCTATGACGGGAATTAGCCGTTATGTAAAAGACTCGCAAATCAAAAAAATATTAAAAGAGACAGATGGCCTTGGTACTGAAGCCACTCGCGCAGGTATCATTGAACTATTATTTAAACGTCGCTTTTTAAAACGTGAAGGAAAAGCAATTAAAGCAACTGAAACAGGTCTGGCACTAATTAGTGTATTACCTGAGGGGTTATCAAGCCCCGATTTAACTGCAAAATGGGAGTCGAGTTTAGGAGATATCGCTCAGCAAGCAATGAGTTATCAGCAATTTATACAGCCTTTGCTAGCTGATTTAACTAATTTTGTAAGCCAAGCAACTAACTGCGATAGTAATGTATTTGCACATTTGCCAAAAACATCGCCTAAGAAGCGTTTTGCTAAACGTACAAAGAAAGCGCCGTATAAAAAGTCGAGTTACAAAAAAAGCCCTGCGGTAAATTAAACTCAGGGCTTGAAAATAACCTTGAAGATTATTGATTGAATAATGCCGCAGCGGCATTGCTCATTGCAGTTATTCCTGTTGGAAGCGCTACTTTATAATCGGGAGCAAATTTACTTGAATGTAATGAAGGGAGTGTTTCGTTATTTTTCATTGCATTTGTATATTGCTGTTGGTTAACTCCGCCTAACCAAAATAAAGTAATGGGGATGTTTTCATCTGTTCTACCATATAATCCAAAGTCTTCACCAGCCATAACAGCTTTAGTTTCAAGTACATTTTTTACACCAATTGCATCAGCAATGGCACTCCTAACTATATTTGTTTGCTCCGGATTATTGTAAGTAGATGGAATCGATTCACTTTCATGAACATACACTTCTGGGTAGAGCGCTTTTTCTAGACCTGCACTTTGTGCAATACCTGCAGTAATACGTTTAATCGCAGCAATTTGCGCGTTTCTAACTTCCGGGTTATAGCTACGCAGAGTAAGTTGTAGCTTTACTTCATCAGAAATTACATTGTGTTTTGAGCCGCCATGGATAGATCCAACAGTGATCACTGATGGTTCAAGAGGAGATAACTCCCGACTCGTAATTGTTTGTAATGCTAAAATGGTGCGAGCAGCAATAATAACAGGGTCAACAGTCGTATGTGGATAGGCTCCATGGCCTCCTTTACCTTTTATTGAAATATCAACTGAGTCGACGCTCGCCATAGTGTACTCATTTTTCAGAGCAACTTTTCCTGCCGGTACGCTGGCACTAACATGTAAAGCAATAATATGATCAGGTTTTGCGTATTTACTAAATAACCCTTCACTTAGCATTGCTTTTGCACCACCCCCAACTTCTTCAGCTGGTTGCGCAACCATCATTAAAGTACCTTGCCACGACTGTTTATTTTTAATTAGTTGTTGCGCGGTGCCTATAAATGAACTCATATGAATATCATGACCACAACCATGCATAACACCGACTTTGCTACCTTGTTCATTTACTGTGGTAACAGTTGATGCGTATGCTTTTCCTGTTTGTTCTGTGATTGGTAAGCCATCAGTATCAGTTCGAATCATAACGGTGGGGCCTTGGCCATTTCTATATATACCTACAACGCCATAACCGCCAACGTTATCGGTTACATCAAACCCTAGCTTTTGAAGTTGCGTAGCCATTTTTTTACCGGTTTGCTGCTCATGATAAGACAGTTCAGGTGACTGGTGTAAATCTAGATAAAGCTTTTCTATTGCTGGCATACTTTTATTAAGATCCAACTTGAGTGTTTGCGCACTTAATAATGGGCTAACTAATAAACACAGTGCACTCGCATATACTAATTTCATATTTCCCTCGCTACCTTATAATGTATTTAAATGATTTAAATATATGGCTTGTAATTATTATCTTCATCACCATATAAAAACCTAAATAGATGAACATGGCAATAACTCAATGAGCAATAAAGTTAATCTTAACGCACAAAACCTTCAGCAAGTATTAGGTGAAACATCACAACAAAAGTTAGTACTACTGAACTTTTTTTCGCCACAAAGCCCAGAATGTATTAGCCAAGCAGCTATTTTAGATAAGCTAGCCGCCGAATATAATAACTATATAGTTGTTGCAAACTTAGATTGTGATGCAGAGCAAGCTTTGGCCTCGCAACTTGCCCAGCAAGTCGGTTTACAAACTTTGCCTACCTTAGTGTTATTAAAAGACTCAGCTCCAGTTGATGTATTAGCGGGTTCACAAACAGAAAGCCAAGTACGTGATGCCCTATCTAAACACTTACCTGCACAACAAGACCTTTTATTAGAGCAAGCCAAGCAAGCACTGGTTAATAGTGATTTAAATGCCGCGTTTAATTATGCTAAGCAAGCGTATGAATTAGATAGTCGTAATGCGAGAATTAAATTAGTGCTTGCAGATATATGTATACAGATTCACAAACTCGATGAAGCCGCAGCATTAATAGAAACAATAGACGCACAAGATCAAGATGCATACTTTAATAACATTAAAGCTAAATGTGAGGCTGCACTAGAGGCAACTGATTCACCTGAAATAAAAGCATTGCAAGAAAGGGTAGCCAAGCATCCTAATGAGCTTGAATTACAAATGGAGCTAAGTAACCTACTCAATGAAGCAGGAAGGAAAGAAGAAGCATTAGAAGCACTCTTTACTATTCTTAAAAAAGATCTGAATTTTGATGAGGCTAAGCCAAACTTCTTGGCTGTTATTGCGTCTTTACCAGATGGCGATGCGCTAGCTGCTAAATATCGTCGCAAGCTCTATAGCATTTTGTATTAACGATTAAGATAAACTCTCTATAAAAAGCACCTATGTTAAGGTGCTTTTTTGTTTCTGCGTTAGGATAGCCGGGTAAAAGCAAGGTTATCCACAGGGTTTTGTGAGTATCTTGTGTGCCTAGGTGGGGTATCTTTGGGGTAAAAATTAAATGCAAAAAACCGTTTAAAAACGCTTGCGTTAAAATCGATTCGCCCTATAATGCGACCCCACTGAGACGGGGAACGCCAACGCATAGCGAGGCACGAGCTACTCAGTGAGTCGAGTAAAACTTAGTTCTGAAAACTTTAAAGTTTAACAAAATTAAGTGTTGACAAAAAAATAGGAAAGCGTAATATGCGCAGCCCTAGCGAGATAAAGTTTAACGCTTTAATCGCAACGTTCTTTAACAATATAAAGCAATCATCTGTGTGGGCACTCGTACAGATTGAGTTCTAACAGCCAAGCTTAGTTTACTAAGTGAGGCAAACAAATTTAGAGTCTCAATTGAAACTGAGTGACCAACAGAATAATTACTTAGGTAGTTATTCAGCACAGTCAATTCAATATCGAAAGATATTAAATAAATTCAGAATTCATTGAGCTGTCGAAAGACATAAAACTTTTTAATTGAAGAGT